>CABSKZ010000001.1 GCA_902478395.1 uncultured Eubacteriales bacterium
ATCAACGGTTTGTAAAGTTGTAATTTACAAACCAAAAGAAATGGAGAGATTGTAAATGTTCAAAAAAAGTTTATCTTTACTCGCTGCCGCCGGATTATTGATTACCCTGCTTGCCGGATGCTCCGGTGGAGACAGCAAAACCAGCTCCGCGCCGTCTGCTTCAAGTGCTTCTGCGGCTGCAAGCTCAAAAACGAAAATTACCGTGGAAGGCTCTACCTCTGTTACGCCGCTGATGGAACAGCTGGTCGAGGAATACCAGAAAACGCACAGTGTAGAAATCCCAATTCAGGGGAACGGCTCCTCCGCAGGCATCACGGCGGCAACAGAAGGCCGGGCCATGATAGGCATGAGCTCCCGTGAATTAAAAGCTGAAGAAAAAACAGCTCTTACTGAAACGACAATCGCGCTGGACGGTATCGCAGTTGTAACACATAAAAACAATACGGTAAGCGACCTGAGCGTGGACCAGATTTCTAAAATATTCAAGGGAGAAATCAAAAACTGGAGCGAGGTCGGCGGTCCGAGCAAACCAATCGTCGTTGTCTGCCGCGAAGCCGGCTCTGGTACGAGAAGCGCATTTGAAGAGCTAATGAAGCTGCAGGAAAAGAGCGGCGACAAGACCATCAGCCTGATTTCTACGAACGCTTCCATCGTAGACAGCAACGGCGCGATGAAATCCAGCGTCGCCGGCAATGAAAATGCCATCGGATTTATGTCCCTCGGTTCCGTTGATGAAACTGTTTCAAAAGTAAAGGTAGACGGACAGGAAGCTACCGACCAGGCGATTCAGGAAGGCAAATACAAAATTTCAAGACCGTTCCTGCTTCTGACAAAGGGCGAACCAACCGGCGCAGTGAAAGAATTCATTGATTTCATCAAATCCGCTGAAGGACAGAAGATCGTATCACAGAATTATATCACCGTTCAGTAATAGCCCGCATAGGCGGCAAACCTTGTGTTTGCCGCCGTTGGTACGAGAATTTTATTCTGCGGTTGACACGCACTGAAAAATATTGCCGGAGCGTACGCTGCCGGAGGAAAAGGCGGATGACAAATGGAACCACTTCAAACTGGACAAGAACTGAACTTAAAACCCCGGAGTTCCGTCCGGGCCATATTTGAAAAGCTGGCCGAAACCGGATTTCTGCTGTGCGCCGTCTTCTCCGTTGTTTCATTGCTGATAATCGCCATCTTCATCATCGGGCAGGGAATGCCCGGCATGCTGAAAATCGGCGTCGGCAAGTTTCTAACGGGGCAGGTCTGGCAGCCCGGCGCCGAGGTATTCGGCATCCTGCCCATGATTCTAGGCACAATTTATGCAACTCTGGGCGCAACGCTGATTGGCGTCCCCATCGGTATTCTAACAGCAGTGTTCATCTCCGAAATTGCCCCCTCCTGGCTTTCAGGAAAAGTCCGTGCGGCGGTGGATTTACTGGCGGCAATCCCCTCCGTGGTATACGGCTTTTTCGGCCTTATTATATTTGTTCCCATGATAAACACCCTCACCAACGGAGCAGGCGGCGACAGCCTGCTCGCCGCCATTTTGATTTTGTCCATTATGATACTGCCGACTATCACGAGCATTACAGAGACCTCGCTGCGCGCCGTACCTGACGTGTACCGGGAAGGCTCGCTCGCACTCGGTGCCACACATATACAAACCATCTTCAAGGTGACGATTCCCGCCGCCAAATCCGGTATCTTTTCTGCGGTAATCCTTGGGGTGGGGCGCGCCGTCGGCGAGGCAATGGCCGTCATTCTGGTTTCAGGCAACGCCCCGCAGATTCCGGGTTCTATCTTCGACCGCATCCGCACTATGACTGCCAATATCGCGCTCGAAATGGGGTACGCCTCTGGACTGCACACACAGGCACTGTTTGCAACCGGCGTAGTTCTCTTCCTTTTCATTATGCTGCTGAATGTCATCTTAAATATTGTGAAAAGGTCCTCCGACAAATTGAATTAAGGCGGTGTAAAAATGAAAAGCAAAAGACTCAGTGACAAAATCCTATATTTTGTAATATGCGCCTGCGCGGCTGTTACAGTCGGCATTCTGCTCTGGATAATCGGCTTCATTGTGATAAACGGTGTCGGCTCCATTTCGTGGGAGTTTCTGACCGCACCCTACAGCACGGAAGGCGGCGGCATTATGCCGATGATTATCAGTACCTTTTACATGGTTTTGCTCACAATTGTGATTGCGACGCCAATTGGTATTTTTACCGCAATTTATTTAAACGAATACGCACACGAAGGAAAAATCGTCGCCGTCATCCGGTTTGCGATTGATTCTCTGTCCGGAATTCCTTCTATCATCTACGGCCTGTTCGGCATGATTTTTTTTGTTACCGCCCTCAAATTCGACTACTCGATTCTGTCCGGTTCTATCACACTCAGCATCATGATTTTGCCGACCATCATCCGTACCTCGGAGGAATCGCTCAAATCTGTTCCAGTTTCTTTCAAGGAAGGCTCGCTCGGCCTCGGCGCCTCAAAGCTGAGGACAATTTTTAAAATTGCATTGCCGAGCGCCATGACGGGAATCGTAACGGCTGTCATTTTAAGTATTGGGCGAATCGTGGGCGAGACGGCCGCGGTTTACCTGACAGCCGGCATGACGCCGCAGGTTCCGGAAAATATTATGAGCTCAGGGCGGACGCTTTCTGTCCATCTGTATATGCTTGCCAAGGAGGCCGTGACGCCAGACGCGTTCAGCAAAGCCTATGCAACCGGAACCGTCCTGATCATTACGGTATTTATCATCAACACCCTGGCGAACTTCCTCGCGAAAAAGCTCAAAAAGGAGTATTGATCTTATGAATTTCGAAACGAAAAATCTGAACCTGTACTACGATGATTTCCGCGCGCTGAAAGACATCAGCATCACCATGGCGGAGCATGAGGTCACCGCTCTTATCGGGCCTTCCGGCTGCGGGAAGTCCACCTTTTTAAAAACACTCAACCGGATGAACGACCTCGTTTCCGGCTGCCGGATTACGGGTGAGGTGTTGTTCGGCGGAACCGACATTTATAAAAATATAGACATCAGCCAGCTCCGCAAAGAGGTCGGCATGGTGTTCCAGAAGCCGAATCCTTTTCCGATGAGCATTTATGACAACATCGCCTATGGCCTGCGGACACATGGCGTTAAGAAAAAATCCGTCATAGACGACGTGGTGGAAAAAGTTCTGCGCGACACGGCCATCTGGGATGAGGTGAAAGACCGCTTGAAACGGAATGCCCTCGGCCTGTCCGGCGGACAGCAGCAAAGAATTTGCATTGCCCGTGCTCTGGCTATCTCGCCCGCGTTCCTGCTGATGGATGAGCCAACCTCAGCACTGGACCCGATTTCTACCCTGAAAATTGAAGATTTGGTCCAGAAGCTGAAAGAAGATTACTCTATTATCATCGTTACCCACAACATGCAGCAGGCCGCACGTATTTCTGACAAAACCGCCTTCTTCTTAAATGGGGAAATCATTGAATATGACAGTACCGAAAAAATATTCTCTTCCCCGGAGGATAAACGGACCGAGGACTATATTACAGGCCGGTTCGGTTAATTTCTGCTTTTCATCCCATGTATGGTTATGGTATAATAAACGCAAAAGCGTTTATTATACGCCTCCGGCGAGGAATCTATCGCGCGTGCGAATTTTCCTCACGTTGTTCGGAAACGCACATGCGCAATTATACCAAAATCCTTCGGATTTATGGTATAATATACACGGAGTAAGGCTGTGCCTGGCCAAAGACAATGGCAGAAAGCTTTGAATCTAGTCGTCTTTTTCTGGGCAGTCACAACCAGAAAAGAACTTGCGCTATCACCATTATGGAACTGGTGTGCAGCAAGCCGAGCGGCGGCATATTTTTATGATGGAATATACGAAACTGGCAGAAAGGCTGGTGGCAAAAATGGCCAAATGTATCTTTGTTGTGGACGATGAGGCCCACATTCGCGAACTGATCACCTATAATCTGGAGGAAAACGGCTATATTGCCGCTGCTTTCGAAACAGGAGAGGAGATGCTCGCCGCACTGGAAAAAAAACAGCCGGCGTTAATCCTGCTCGACATCATGCTGCCTGGCCTTTCCGGCCTCGAAGTGTGTAAGCAACTGAAAAGAAACCCCAACACCAAGGATATCCCCATTATTTTTCTCACTGCGAAAGCCGAGGAAATCGACAAAGTACTCGGCCTTGAGCTGGGCGGGGATGATTATATATCAAAGCCCTTCGGCGTACGGGAACTGATTGCACGTATCGGAACCGTACTGAGGCGATGTGAAAAACGCGAAACCAAGGAAGCCGACATCATCGCCGTACGCGACATCGTCATGAATATCGCCAAACGTACCGTCACAAAGGATGATCAGCCCCTGACGCTGACATTAAAGGAATTCGAGCTGCTTAAGCTACTGATTTTGAATAAGGGCAACGTCTTTTCACGGGACGTACTGCTGGATAAAATCTGGGGCTATGACTACTACGGGGAAACCCGGACAGTGGACGTCCACATCCGGAACCTGCGCAAGGCTCTGCGCGACGACAAGGAAGAATATATCCAAACGGTGCGCGGCATCGGGTACCGTTTTTCAGAATAAGGAGTGAATCAGCTTGAGAAACAGCCTGCTCAGAATGTTTTTTATTGTGATTATGGCCGCGACGCTGATAACGGGCACGCTGTCTTATATCGTCGCGCAAAACGCGTATGAGCAGCAGCTGGATAAAAGCATCGTAGAAAATATTGATTTATTCTGCGCCTCGTGGAATACCAGCGGACTGGAAAAGGCCTCTGCAGATTTTACGAAAACCATTAATGGGCTGCGGATTTCCATTATCCTTCCGGACGGAACGGTCCGGTATGATACGGACACTGCAGCAGAAGCACTGGACAACCATAAATCCCGGCCGGAAATCGAGCAAGCGCTCAACTCCGGCGTGGGCATCAGCAAACGGACCAGCAAAACCACGCTGATAAAATATAAATATGTGGCCAAAAAGCTGACAATGGACGGAGAGGAATGCGTCGTCCGCCTGTGTGTGCCAATGGACAATATGAAAGGCATCAACAAAAACATCTTTTTGTTGGTGTTCCTCGGCATCACCACCGGTGTAGGCATTGCGCTGCTCTTTGCTGTGCGGTATTCCAGCGAGGTCACCACGCCGCTGAAAAAACTGTCAGAGGCGGCAACAAAAATCGCCGGCGGCGAATATATTCAGAAATTCGATTTTAAGACGAAATATGAGGTCGCGGAATTGAGCCGCAACATTATCCAGATGGGGCAAAGCCTCGACCGGAGCATCACCCTGCTGCACAATCGCAACGAACAGCTCAAAACCATTATTGACAACATGGTGAGCGGACTGCTGGCAATCGACAACGAAGACAAAATTATCCTCATCAACCAGAAGGCCGTTGAGATGCTGAATCTGCCGGAAAAAGACCCGAAAGGGATGGAACTGTTCAGCATCTTCCGCAACGGTCAGTTTACGGATTTTGTAACAAAATCCACAAAGGACAGCATTGATTTTGAGTATCTCGACCGGTATTTCCGCATCAAAAAATCCAAAATTACGGACGGGGAAGGCACCGTCGTTTTGATAAATGACATCACACAGGTCAAAAAGCTGGAGGATATGCGCAGCGAATTTGTCGCAAACGTCACGCACGAGCTGAAAACACCGCTCACCTCCATTAAGGGCTTTACGGATACGCTGAAAAACGGCGCTATCGAGAACAGGGACGCGGCCCTGCGGTTTCTGGAAATTATAGAAATCGAGTCCGACCGTCTCATCCGTTTGATTAATGACATCCTTGACCTTTCCGACATTGAAAACATGGCCGTTGAATCGCAGACGGAGGATGTTATCATCGACGATGTGATTGTTGAAGTAATTTCGCTTGTAAAAAACGACGCCGCGGAAAAGGATGTCACCATCTCCTACCACAATACCGGAGCGGTTGTATCCTACCGCGCGAACCGCGACCGCTTCAAGCAGCTTCTGCTGAACCTCGTGTCTAACGCGGTCCGCTATAACAGGGAAAATGGCGAGGTTGACATCTGTGCCGATGAAGTGAACCGCAAGCTCCGCATTCGCGTAAAAGACACCGGCATCGGGATTCCAGAGGACAAAATGCCCCGCCTGTTCGAGCGGTTTTACCGGGTGGATAAAAGCCGCAGCACGCGAAGCGGTGGAACCGGGCTGGGGCTCAGCATTGTAAAGCATATTGTCAATATTTACAACGGAGAAATTTACGTTTCCAGCGAACCCGATAAGGGCAGCGAATTCACCATATTCCTTCCTATAGCAGAAGAAAAAACGAAAGCATGATTTGATTTTTAATAGGTCCGCGCGCGTCGTGCCGGACAGATGGAGGTTACCATGACCAGAGCAAATTATGACGAAAGCTTGAAAGAGCTGTATCACGAAGTTATTCAAATGGCGAGCGTAGTTGAAAACGCGCTTTCCCGGACTATGCTCGCGCTGACCAAGAAGGACAAGGCGCTGGCCAAAGCCATTATGAAAAACGATGATGACATCGACGAGCGCCACAACCGGATAGAAGAAAAATGCATCAGTCTGATTGCCACACAGCAGCCAATTGCCAGCGACCTGCGGCTGATTATCTCCATTCTGAACATGATTACAGATTTGGAGCGCATCGGCGACCATGCCTCGGACATCTGCAAAATGATGCTGGAAATCGAGGACATTAAGATTATCAACTCCATTTCCCGCTTCTCCCAGATGGTGGAGGTGGCGGCGCGCATGGTTCGCACTTCCATCGACGCGTACGCATACGGCGATGTGGAGATGGCAAAGGACACGCAGGCATTGGAAGATGAAATGGACGCGTTGTTTGGCGAAGTAATTGTTTCTCTGAAAGAGGAAATGAAATTGAACCCGAATGTAATTGAGGAATGTACCAATCTAATATTCATTTCAAAATATCTGGAACGTGTCGGAGACCACGCCACGAACCTGTGCGAGTCTATTGTATACAACATAACAGGCCGGCACGAACATTTGAACTAACCCTTACAGGACTTATAAACAGCGAAGGAAGCAGAAAGCTTAGTGGCCTTCCGCTTCCTTTTATTTTGGGTATTTATAAAATAGAACCAAATTATTTATTAAAAAATCCTTCCTAAACAGCCTTTCACCCTTGCGAAGAAGGAGATATATTCCCGCCGCGTGCTGAACAGCAGGAACCCGGCCGCCTTAGAGGTGGGGACACACAGCAGGGATATATTACAAATCCAACTCCGCGAGCTTATGGAACGGTGCTTTCAGTGCCGGATACAGCGAACGGTAAACTTCGTACATCGCCTCATATGCCTTCCTGTTCTTCTCCTCCGGCTCCTGAGTTCGTTCCGTCCGGATAACCTGGGAGCAACCCTCCTGAACAGATGCGTAGACGCCAGCACCGACCCCCGCCAGAATCGCCGCGCCAAGCGCGGGCCCTTCCCTGGAGGACACGGTTTTCACCCGGCATCCATAATTATCCGCCAGCATCTGCCGCCAAAGACGGCTGGTCCCTCCTCCGCCGCAGGCGGCCATATCGGTTACGTCCACGTGCATTTCCCGCAGTACGTCCAGACAATCCCGAAGGGAATAGACGACGCCCTCCATTACGGCGCGGAGCATCTCCGCCTTCCCGTGAATGGCTGACAGGCCGACAAACGCACCTCTCGCGTCCGGGTCGAGGTGCGGCGTCCGTTCCCCCATTAGGTATGGCAGATACAGCAGCCGGTTGCATCCCGCAGGAACCGCTCCGGCGATTTCATCCATCAGCACATAAGGGTCAATCCGCATCAGGGAGGCGGTTTCCTTTTCGCTTCCGCAAAAATTGTCTCGGAACCACTTTAAAGACAGGCCGGCGGCCTGCGTCACGCCCATGACATGCCATTCCCCCGGGACTGCGCAGCAAAAGGTATGCACCCGTCCCTGTAAATCTGTTGCCATATTTGCCGTGTGCGCATAGACTACGCCGCTGGTGCCGATGGTGGTAAACGCCTTTTTGTCAGTTACCACACCTGTCCCGACAGCCGCGGCGGCATTGTCCCCCGCGCCGCCGACGACGATTGTCCCTTCTGCCAGACCTGTTTCCCTAGCGGCATCCCGTGTAATTTTGCCCGTAATCTCGGGGCTTTCATAAACCTTTGCCAGTAAGTCGGCGCTGATATCCAGTTTTTGCAGTATCTCTGCCGACCAGCAGCGGTTCGCGATGTCGAGAAGCTGCATGCCGCTCGCGTCTGATACCTCCGTCGCAAATTCTCCGGTCAGGCGGTACCGGATGTAATCCTTCGGCAGCAGGATATGGCGGCATTTTTCATAATTGTCCGGTTCATGGTTCCGCACCCAAAGGATTTTAGAGGCGGTAAAACCCGCCAGCGCCGGATTTGCCGTGATTTCAATCAACCGTTTCCGGCCGACAAGTCGCGTGATTTCCTCACATTCCTTTCCGGTCCGCCCGTCACACCAAAGAATCGCGTCGCGGATGACCTTTCCTTCTGCATCGAGCATAACCAGACCGTGCATCTGCCCGGAAAGGCCAACGCCGGCAATTTCCCGCCTGTCCACCTTTGCGGTTACTGCCCGCAACGTTTCCCGAACCGCGTTCCACCAGTCCTCTGGATTCTGTTCCGCCCAGCCATTTCGCGGCTGGAACATCGGGTACTCTGCGGTGCGGGACGCAATGGTTTTTCCCGCCTCGTCAAACAGCACGGTTTTGGTTCCGGAGGTGCCAATATCGATTCCTATCAGGTACATGTTCTTTCTCCTTCCTGTATGCTTGGTCAACCTGCCTCCTAAAGCGGACTATGCCCAACAGGTTATCTCCCGAACAAAACGCTGTTCACAACCGATTCCAGATATTCCTGCCGTCCGCTGTCGGCGCTTTCTGCATTGCCCAGCTTCAGAGCATATTCGGACAGGCTTTCCAACGTCGCCCTGCCCTCCACAATCTCTTTCCCGACTCCGCTGTGGAAACTCGCATAACGCTTCTCAGTAAACTCGTCAATTCTGCCGTCACGAATCAGCCGGTCCGCAATCCGCAGGCCCAGCGCAAAGGCGTCCATTCCGGCGATATAGCCCAGCGCGATATCCTCACCCGCCATGGAGGCTCGGCGGAGCTTCGCGTCAAAGTTTAACCCTCCGTGCGTGAACCCGCCCGCCTTCAAGACCTCGTACATGCAAAACGCGGTCTCATAGACGTTTGTTGGGAACTGGTCTGTATCCCAGCCCAACAGCTGGTCGCCCTGATTGGCATCAATTGAACCGAATGCGCCATTGATGCGCGCCACACGCAGCTCATGCTGGAATGTATGGGAGGCCAGCGTCGCATGGTTTGCCTCGATATTTAGCTTAAATTCCTTTTCCAGCCCATATTTCCGCAGGAATCCCAGCACGGTGGATGCATCAAAATCATACTGGTGTTTGGTCGGTTCCTTCGGCTTCGGCTCAATATAGAAATCTCCCGTATATCCCTTTCCCCTCGCGTAATCCACTGCCATCCGCATCAGACGTGCCATATTGTCCAGTTCCAGGCCCATATCGGTGTTGAGCAGCGTCTCATAGCCCTCCCGTCCGCCCCAGAACACATAACCCTGTCCGCCAAGTTCAATCGTAACGTCAATTGCCTTTTTTATCTGCGCGGCTGCGTACGCGAACACATCCGCATTGCAGGAGGTCCCGGCCCCATGCACATACCGTGGATGGTTAAAACAATTTGCCGTTCCCCAAAGTACCTTTTTATGATGCTCCCGCATCAGCTGTTTCAGCAGGGATACAATATCGTCCAGATTGGCATTGCACTCTGCCAGGTCCTTTCCCTCCGGCGCAAGGTCCCTGTCATGAAAACAAAAATATGCAATGTCGAGCTTATCCATCAGTTCGAACGCCGCATACGCCTTTCTCCGGTAAATTTCCATTGGCTCGGTGCCGCCGAAGCTCTTGTCGACTGTTCCCCGTCCAAACATATCCGTTCCATCCCCGCACATGGTATGCCAGTAGGACAGTGCGAACTTCAGCTGCTCCCGCATCGTTTTCCCGCCGATCATTTCTTCTGGCTGATAAAATTTGAACGAAAACGGATTTTTGGACTCTGGCCCTTCATACATTACCTTCGGCACATTTTCAAAAAATTCTTTCATTGCAAATATCCCTCCCTTTCCTTTTACAGTCATCATACCGGATATCACAGAAAAATCCAATACATTTTTTGTTTTTCTATAGACATATTCTGCTTTTTATGATACTCTATAGCCGGAGGTGAAACGATGGGAAAAGGTGTATTTTACGAAACCATTCATAAGGCTTCATCCTCGCTGCCTTATCTCGACTTTCGCATGGAGGACATCAATTATTTCAGCCACTTTCACGAGGAGCTTGAAGTGCTGTTTGTTTCCGAGGGGAGCATGGAGCTTACTGTAGACACAAATTGCTATAACATGGAAAGTGGCGATATTGCCGCCGTTATGCCCGGAGAAATCCACAGCCTGTCCACCCCAGTTCACAGCAGGATGTACATCATGAAATTTTTACCCGCCGGTTCCGCGGGTAGCGATGTGCTTTCCCGTATCCGTCTGCACAATCGTGTGATAAGGCCTACAGACGAAGTCTATCCGGCCTTTCAAAAACAGATTGAACGGATTTATTCGGAGGCCAGCGAAAGAAAACCCGGATTCGCGTTTGCCGTTCAAGCTGCGTTTCTGGAAATCATCACGCTGTTTCTGCGCACGGAAAGCCATACCGTAATTACCCTAGCAGAAAAAGACCGTTTAAACATCCGTTTGCAGTTGCTGCAAACCGTCAACAGTTATATTGAAGAAAACTATACACATGAAATTCCGCTTGCTGAAATTGCCGCCCACTGTAAATATTCTGTTTCCTATTTTGCGCACTATTTCCGCGAAATTTCCAATCTCAGTTTCGGGGAATACCTTATCCGGTTCCGCTTGGAAAAGGCAACGGGACGAATGCTCCTGACCGGGGAAACCTTAACCTGCATTGCCCTGTCCTGCGGATTTAATACCGTCCGTTCCTTTAACCGCATGTTCAAAAAGCATCTCGGTATCACGCCGTCCGAATACCGCAGCTGCCATCGCTCTGTTTCGGGCAGCGAACAGTAAAATTATAATTTTGATACATATCCTCCCTAGCTTTTACAAATACTATTTCTGTAATATTGATTTTGTAACGGCAAGGAGGACGCAATGGCGGCAGAAAGCACCTATTTCCATTTAGAAAATCTGGATGGAAAACATGATATGAAGGAAATCAAAAGGGGACTGGATGAACTGCACGGCGTGACTTCCGTCAGTGTCAACACCGACACCCATTATGTCGCGGTGGACTATGACGGCGAGGACGTCACCCCGCATCAAATCGAGAAGAAGCTGTGCAAAATGGGCTATGTGGTTTCGGACAGGCCGCAGGATTAGGCAAAAAGAAGGAGGATACAGATGGCTAAACAGGGAATGAGGCGGTACCGGCCTGGCGACATCCATGGAGGAAGGCCGCCAGAGGATCATGAGCCTCCGAAAAATGATGTAGCTCCTGTTCCAGAAATACAGGGAAAGGCAAAATCCGGAAAGAAAAAAGCGAATCCTGCATAAGCAGGACTCGCTTTTTTCTTTCCACACAACTCAACCACAACACAAACACGTCAGGCACATTTTGTCTTTGCACCAATTCAATCCTTCGGATTGACGATGTCTCGCCAATCCAAGTCACCGCGTTCCAACCCGCGCACCAAAACTTCTGCCGTGGCCACATTGGTCGCCAGTGGAACATTATGTACGTCACACAGCCGAAGCAGGGCGGATACATCCGGTTCATGCGGCTGGGCCGTTAACGGGTCGCGGAAAAACAGGACCAAATCTATCTCATTATAGGCAATTCTCGCACCAATCTGCTGGTCGCCGCCCTGTGGGCCAGACAAAAAGCGATGCACGTTCAACCCTGTCGCTTCCGCAACCAGACCGCCTGTCGTTCCCGTGGCGCAAAGCATGTGCTTTTCCAGAATGCCTCTGTAAGCGATGCAAAACTGTACCATCAACTCTTTTTTCTTGTCGTGTGCAATCAGTGCTACGTTCATAGCACACACCCTCCTTGCTTATTACCGTTTCGGCTTCATATTTTTAATCGGAATGTTTGCCATTAAAGCCGGAACCACCGCCGTTCCGTCCTCATTATCCGTCTTAATCAATTTAATGTCGAGCTCGTTGTCGCTGATATCCATGTATTTCGATAAAACTTGGATAATCTCCCCCTTTATCATATCCAAAAATTCAGGGCTAACGCCCCGGTCACCCATCAGGACCAGTTTCAGCCTGTCTTTGGCGACATCCTTGGATTGTTTCTTTGAAAAAAACTTACTGAAAAAATCCATCATATCACCCCTCCCCTATCGTGAAAACAGTTTCTTTAGTTTCGATTTGAAGCTGTTGGTGTTTTCCAGTTCCAGAAGCGGGACTTCCTGGCCCATAATGCGGGAAGCAATGTTTTTATACGCCTGCCCGGACTGCGATTTATCATTTAAAATAACCGGCTCGCCGCGGTTGGTAGAGACGATAATATTTTCATCGTCCGGAACTACGCCAATCAATTGGATTCCCAAAATATCCATAATATCATCTAAATTAATCATGTCGCCGCGTTTTACCATGTCCACCCGTACACGGTTGACTAACAGTTTGTATTCCGTCACGCCGTATGCGTTGAGCATTCCGATGATTTTATCCGCGTCGCGCACTGCGGAAACCTCCGGCGTTGTCACGACAATTGCACGGTCGGCGCCGGCCACCGCGTTTTTAAATCCCTGCTCGATACCTGCTGGGCAGTCCAGTACGATATAGTCATAACTTTCCTTGAGCTCTTCACAAAGCTTTTTCATCTGCTCCTCATTGACCGCGTCCTTATCTTTCGTCTGCGCCGCGGGCAATAACGATAACCCCGGAAAGCGTTTGTCTTTAATTACCGCGCTCTTAATTTTGCAAGCGCCCTCTATTACATCCACAAGATTGAAAACCACCCGGTTTTCCAAACCCATGACCAAGTCAAGATTTCTCAGCCCGATATCCGTATCAATCAAAATAACCTTTTTCCCGGCTGCGGCCAGTGCCGCACCTATATTAGATGTAGTCGTGGTTTTTCCCACTCCGCCTTTTCCCGATGTGACAACGATTACTTCTGACATTCTTTTCCTCCTTGAATCTCCTTCTCATTGGTAACATACAAAATCAAATACCGGCTAGCAGCCGCCATTTTAACAAAACTTTTAAATTCTCATGCAAATATGTATCTATTCCGCTTTTCCGGCGGAAAAACGGCTTCAAAAAAATTCCAAACCGGTATAAAACCGGAGGCAACTTTTTTATTATCATTATCATACCATACTTTTTTTGTGAAGTCTATATGAAAATTTACCTTAATTTTTAGCTTTTTTTTGTTAAATACTGCTCAATATAGACGGCCTCATCCTTGATATAGGCAATTTCTGGAATCCATTCCATCCTTGCCACCTCTCCGTCCGGACAACGCGATATAATATCGGCGATGCGGATTTGTGTCGGCAGCAAATTCAGTGCCACCACAACCGCTTCCCGGTTTCCTGCCGCTCCGGCATGGACAAGTCCGCGCGCGGCTCCCATTACAATGATATTTCCGCCCGCTACCAGTTCAGAACCAGGATTGGCATCCCCTATTACAACGAGATTTCCACGCGCCTCCACCAACTGGCCAGAACGGATGGTTCCCTGGTAAAACCGCGTCATTCCCTCGTTCACACCGTACAATTCTTCTTTTTCTTCCGCAGCACGGCGCGGTGGCTTTGCCGGAGCTTCCCCCTGATCCTCAAAACTGATATCCGCCCCCACAAGAATTTCTTTAATCACACCTTGAAGCAAATACAGTTCAAATTCGGAAAACGAATCGCTGACTAAGCGTATAACTGTCTTTCCAGACTTGAAGAAATCCTTCGTCGCCTCGAACTTTTCAGTAATCTGTTGTTTTGCGTCCTCAAGTGTCAGGTCGCTGTCAAGCAGAACTTGAATTCCGTCCTTTGAGCCTTTAATTGTAACCATCTGTTTCTCTCTCCTTTTTCTCCCCTGTTTATGGAAGCAATTCCCCTACCGGTTCGGGCGATTCCGTTACCTCACCTTTCCCGATAAAATATTGTTGGAAAATATCTTTTGCTATCTGTGCTACGCTGCTCCCTGAGCCGCCGTGCTCCACAATGACCGCAACGGCAATCTGCGGATTATCGAATGGAGCGAAGCCTACATAGATTCCGTTTGCGCTTCCGCGCGAAACCTGCGCGCTTCCTGTTTTACCCCCAGTTTTGACCGGAAAATCTGCAAAGATAGACTTTGCTGTTCCCTCCGATGTAACCATACCCATACCTTTGAGTACTGCGTTCAGGTTTTCCTGTTTAATATCTATTTGATGCCGGATTTCCGGCTTGGTTTCTTCTACTATTTCCGCATTGCTGTTCGACTTGACAGCCTTGAGCAAATGTGCTTTATAATTTGTTCCGCCGTTTGCAACGGTCGCCACGTAATTTGCAATCTGCAACGGTGTAAACAGGTTGTCTGACTGGCCGATTGCCGCCTGCAATACGTCGCCCGGGTACCATTGTTTTCCGTTCGCCTCGCGCAGCGCCGGCCCTGCCAGCTGCCCCTTAGATTCCTCACCTTCCAGCTCAATACCCGTGTATTCACCCAGGCCCATCTGCCGGGCATAGTCGTCAATCACGTCGATTCCGATGCGTTTCCCTACGTCGAAGAAGAAATAGTTGCAGGAATCGCGCAGCGCCTGGGAAACGTTGATCGTGCCATGCGTTCCCCGGCTGGTCCGGTAAATTGAACACATAAAGTCCTGGTTCAGGTAATGGTACACGCCTTTTGTCAGCATGGTTTCAGTCGGTGTGAGAAACCCTTCCTGCAGAGCGCCGATTGCCGTTACCATTTTGTAGGTGGAACCCGGCTCATATGTGCCTAAAAGGGCTCGGTTGAACATTGGTTTGCCGGGGTCCGCGTTCAGTTTGGCATAATCAGAATTGAATTTTGCTGGATCATAAGTCGGATAGGAGCCGATTGCAAGGATCTCGCCGCTGTTTAAATCAATTGCCACCGCGGCGCCTGCGTCCGCGTCGCCTCCGTCATTTGCCCGGTGTGTCGCGGCAATTTTTCGAATATTCCTCTCAAGGGATTCCTCCAGCGCTTTCTGTAAATCCAAATCAATCGTCAGCATGACGGAGTTGCCCGGAACCGGATCGCGGGAATAAACAATCTGACTCTCCCCTTCATTGATTTTCCGCTCGATGCTGTTGGTTCCGTCCGTCCCTTTCAGATATTTTTCAAACGCTTTTTCAGCCCCCTGTTTACCGAGATAGTCGTTCATTCCATAATTCTGGTCCTTCAGCGCCTCGTATTCCTCTGGATTGATGACGCCGACGCGCCCGAGAATATGCGCCGCAGTCGTGCCCTCAACGTATTGCCGGATGGGCTGCTGGAACACTGTCACACAGGAATACAGGTCGCGCTGCTCCTTGATTTTGCTGACAACATTGATATCGATATCGTTACCGAACACATATGCGTTGTTAGAGGAGAAATTCCGAAGCTCCATTTCATAGCGGATCCCGATGATGGTACGCATTTCCTTCGCAGAATAGTCTGTGCTGACAGCATATTTTTTGCGGTACTTTTCCAGAACCTCCTGTGCGGTGATGTCCGCATCATATTTCCGTTCCTTCAGGAACTTTTCCTTTTTCTCCTGCTTCGCCTCTTCGGTGTCTCCTTCAAAAGCAAATGCAAAGGGCTCGTCCTTTGTAATCGGGAAGGTGTCCTCATACTCCAGCGCCTCTTCCTGAAACAGGTTAGCGAGGTTCAAAATGACCGCATTTAATTTTTGTTTATCATCGTCTATTTTGGCTATCGCAATCGAATATCCGATGCGGTTCGTCACAAGCGGTCTGCCGTAGCGGTCGAGAATTTCTCCGCGAGGCGCCTTAATGGGGATGTTCCGCGCCAGACGGCTGTCGGAGATCTCCCGGTAGTTTTCCCCCTCAATAATTTGCAGCGTAAACAGACGCTGCAAGACCAAAACCGCCAGCAGCGCCAGAAGGATATAAATCACAGTATATCTGCTTTTCCAGCCCTTCTTCTGCAAACTCATTCACACCTTTAATCGATCACCATTTTACCCGCTGCCGGGTTGCTGTGCTTTCTGAAAGCCGCCGCATAATTGGATACACCGGCACGGCAGCCACCGCGTTATACAACGCCCCCGGCAGAATTTTATGGAGAAGCGCAAACGCGATATCGGTTTCGCCCCAAATAAAAAACTGCATCATATAAAACAAAAATTCGTAGACAAAGGAAATAATCAGGACAAATACAGCGGCAACAAACACATTGTTATTAAAAAGCCCGCCGTGCAGCAGATAGCATAAAAACGCCGCATAGGTGCAGAGCAATGTGTTCACGCCAACGACGCGGCCGCCGGTAAAGTCCAGCACCAGTCCACAGACCACGCCGAACACCAGCGCTTTCCAATCCCCTTTGCAAAGGCTGTAGCAAATCACCGCCACAAGCAGGAGGTTCGGAATGACGTTGAAAATCTCCACAGAGCGGATGAGCGTCGTCTGAATGACTGTCAGGAAAAAGACAAATACGATTGTCAATGCATACCGCATACCGCTCCAACTCCTTTTCTGTCATGATTTGTGCTGCCTATTCCGCTGCCGGCATCCGGATTACCATAACCTCCCGAATGCGTTCAAAGTCTACTGCCGTATCAATAATTGCGTACTGGGAGTAGCCCAGCGCATCACTTTTAATCTCTGAAACTGTTCCAATTAAAATCCCTTTTGGATAAATTCCACCCAGCCCGGAGGTTTCAACCGTATCGCCCACAACAAGGCTGGTGTCGTTTGTTACATAATTCAACTTACATTTGCCCTCGTCGGCAAGATTCATTTCCCCATCGATTATCGCGATGTCCTGCGTCCTGGACACAATTGCGCCGACCGAGCTGTCGGTATCAATAATCGATATGACCTTAGCCCATGTGCTTCCAACCTCCATCACATGGCCCACCAGCCCGTTATTCGTCACAACAACATCGTCCTTTTTGATGCCATGGTTGCTGCCCTTGTCGATTTTAAAAACATTGAACCAGTTGCCCGGGTCTTTGCCGATGACCTCGCAGCCAACCATGTCGTGCCCTGCCTCATTCGATTTCAGCTCGAGCAGCGCGCGCAGGCGGTTATTCTCCACCTTGTAGGACTCCATTTCCCGCACCTGCTGCTGTAGCTTTTCCACCTCGTCGGTCAGTTCAAGATTCCGTTCCTTATACTGCCGCATATCTCCCACAAACTCAAAAAAACCGCCGACGGAATTTCCAATTGAGGAGAAAAATTTCTGAAACGGCCCCACAACAACGCCTGTCGCGTTCGTTCCCGACACAGAAGCATTGTTGCTGACGAGCGCAAACGAGACACCCATAAAGATAAAAATCACAACCGTGATACTCAGCACCACTATCAGCATGGTTTTTTTATTCTTGTCCGTCGCAGGTCACCTCCCCAATGTCATTTGCTGCGCACTACAGCCACTTTTTACTTTTCCCTGTCTGCCCGGATTCATCCAGTGTAGAAAGGGACATTCCTGTCCCGACCGCGACACAGTCGAGCGCGTTTTCCGCCACATAAACCGGAATCCCGGTTTCTTCAGAGACCAGCCTGTCCAGCCCGCGAATCAGCGCGCCGCCGCCCGTCAGCATAATACCACGGTTCATCACATCTGCGGCAAGCTCCGGCGGCGTTTTCTCCAAGGTAAATTTAATGGCGTCGACAATCGCAAATATGGATTCCGCCATCGCACCGCGGATTTCCCGCGAGCTGAGCGTAATGGTTTTCGGCAGGCCGCTGATTAAATCCCGCCCCTTGACGGACATCTCGTTTTCCGTCTCCGTTTCGTATGCGGAACCGATGTTGAACTTAATCTCCTCCGCGGTACGTTCGCCCACCATGAGGTTATATTCCCGTTTGATATAATTCACGATATCGCTGTCCAGTTCGTCCCCAGCGATACGGAGCGACTTGCTGCTCACGATTCCGCCGTAGGATATGACGGCAACCTCACTCGTTCCGCCGCCGATATCGACGACCATGCTGCCCGTCGGCTCGTTTACAGGAAGCCCCGCGCCGATTGCCGCCGCCATAGGTTCTTCGATTAAGTAAGCGTTGCGCCCCCCGGCAGTGATGACCGCTTCCTCAACCGCTCGGCGTTCTACTTCGGTTACGCCGAACGGAATGCAGACCACGACCCGCGGTTTGAAAAAACCGCCCTGATAAACCTTTTTAATGAAATATTTGAGCATTGCCTGCGTCCCGTCAAAGTCCGCGATAACGCCGTCCTTCAGCGGACGTATCGCCACAACATTGCCCGGCGTGCGGCCGATCATGTCGCGCGCCTCGTTGCCCACTTTGAGCACCTGTCCTGTCGTTTTGTTTACCGCGACGACAGACGGCTCGCGCAGGATGATTCCTTTCCCCTTTAAATAAACAAGTGTATTCGCCGTTCCCAAATCAATTCCGATGTCCCTGCTGAATGCCATAATGTTATTGTACCTCCAATATTAGATTGACTTCGAATTCATCCTTTAGTACCTTGCATAGCCTGCACAGCGGCAGGCCGACTACATTGAAATAATCGCCTTCTATCTTTTCTATCAACATCGAGCCGCGCCCCTGAATGCCATAGGCCCCGGCCTTGTCCAGCGGTTCGCCGCTTTTAATATAGCATGCGATTTCCTCTTCTGTGAGCGTCCGGAAAAATACCTTGGTTTCCTCGAAAACACTGACGCCCAGCGCGTCGTCCGTCCTGATAACGCTCAGGCCCGTCAGCACGCTGTGGCTTCTCCCGCTCAGCTTCCTAAGCATGTCCGCCGCTTCCTGTTCGCTGTGTGGCTTAGTGAGGATTTCTCCATCCAGTACGACGATTGTGTCAGCACCAATCACCAGCGTATTTTCTCCGGCAGTTTTTGCCACATCCGCCGCCTTTTGCAGAGCAAGCTGTTCCACCACCAGGTAGGGAGGCATATTTTTTTCAATTTGTTCCTCAATCTCGCTGGTCCGTACGGAAAATTCCAGCCCGACGCGTTCCAGCAGTTCTTTTCGGCGCGGAGAACCCGACGCCAGCACAAACTGCACCATAAATGCCCCCTTTACAGCTTCCTGAAAATGAGAAATGAAATCAATACTCCCAGAATGCTTGCTACATTAATTTTAAACCAAAACCCAACTGCAAGCGTGAACTTCAAAATGTATAAATCAATGGTAAACGGCGCCGTCGCGTCAAACCCGAAGCTCATCCCATAATCCAGCCACCACAGGTACTGGCTTCCTTCACAGAGCTTGCCCAGCAGCCCGCCCAGCACCAGCCCGGCGAAAACCGCGAGGACGTATACCCATGTCCGCCTTTTAGCGATTGCCATCCAATAATCCCTCCAAATTGCTGTTTTGAACCGCCCTGAGGGCAATGAAGCCCGTAAGCAGGGCGCATACGGTGGAAACCAGCGTCAGCACAGGCAGGTAACGGAACATGTTCCAATTATGTACCACCAGCGACGCAACCAGTATCTGCCCAACATTAAAAAAGAACGCCCCCGCCATGCTCTGGCCTATTAGACTGATTTTGTTTCCAAAAATCTTAGAAAACAGCGTCATCGCCGCTACGCTGAGCAGAGTCCCCGTCCCTCCGTAAGCGAACATGGTAACGGCTCCGGTCAGTATGCCTGTAAGCAGCGTCCGCAAAAGGCCAACCAAAAGCGCGGTCCACGGGCCAAACAGCACCAGGGCTACCATAGTCGTTACATTGGCAAGTCCCAGCTTCGCGCCGGGAAGAACTGCAAAAACCGGCAGCAACCCCTCTAAAATATTCAGTACAAGCCCCACCGCCAGCAGAACGCTGACAACCGCAACCTTTTTTATGCCGGACAGCCCTTTAGTATGCAACGCCATCCACATCCCTCTCGCCTTCAATTCTGACAACCAGCCGATTCGGCAAACAAACAATCATACTTCCGCAGGAACTGATTGCCCCTGCCTGTACATCCAGCTTATCCGTGCAGTCTGCCTCCGCGACATGGACACTGCCGCCTTCTATCACGATTCTATTATACCCGAAATCCGTCCGGACATCAAGTATTTTAGCTTCTTTTCCACGATTCAGTTCGTATCGCCCATATTCTTTTCCATCTACCTCGACAACGACGGTTTCACCGGCTCCGCCTGCAAAAATTACATTCGTGAACAGAACTGCCAATGCGGATGCAGCAATAAGTGTGAGGAAAATGATTTTATCCAGCTTCGTCATGCGCTCACCTTCCGGTTGAACCAAACCCGCCTGCTCCGCGCTGTGTTTCGTCAAGCGAATCACACGCAATTAAATTTGCCCGTGTCACCGGCGCGAACACCATCTGCGCGATGCGTTCGCCCTTTTTGATAACATAGTCCTCCGGCCCCAGATTGATAAGGCCCACCCGGATTTCTCCGCGGTAGTCGCTGTCTATGACGCCCACGCCGTTTGACAGGCAGATGCCGTGCTTGATACCCAGTCCGCTGCGGGCGTAAATATACGCAACATAGCCGCTGTTTGGCAAGCTGATGGCGATTCCGGTCGGGACGACCGCCATTTTCCCTTTCGGCAGAAGGATATCTTCCTCCACCGCAGCGGAAAGATCCATTCCCGCCGCCCCCTCCGTCGCATAAAACGGCGGCTTGATTTCCTGACCAATCATGTCGCTGACATATTTTATTTTTACATCGATTTCCATATAAACCTCCATACCACAGACAGCCGCTGCTAAAAATTTATGTTACACCCCGGTAAAAATGGCCTCTTGTAAAGTCCATCTCCGGTTTGGGAACGAATTCTCCGCGCAGCGCCTTCCGGTACTCTTCTATTATTATACAACACAAATCAGGATTTTCAACCGTAAAATTTAATCTTATCCGATCAATTTGTAAACTTTTTATGTCACGGAGTTTATCCGCCATGTAGATCGGCTTCGCGTTGTAAACAATATTGCGGCAGTTCTCTGTTCCCAGCGGAAAACATTCTCCCATCCTGTCCCGCAGATAAAACCGCTTTCCCTTACAGCCGCACCGGTACGCGCTCTTTATCACGCAGTTCTCCATCAGCATAAGCTCCAGCCTGCCATAACCTACCACCTCAAGCAGAACACCCATTTCCTTTGTCAGTGCGGAAAGTTCCCGCAAATTCAGCTCCGGCGACAGAGTTACACCAGATAGGCCCAGCCCATG
Organism: uncultured Eubacteriales bacterium; assembly: GCA_902478395.1. Classification (GTDB taxonomy): domain Bacteria; phylum Bacillota; class Clostridia; order UBA1381; family UBA9506; genus CABSKZ01. The sequence continues at coordinate 21,342 of CABSKZ010000001.1, forward strand.
CAGAAACACAACAGACTGCGTGTTGAATACGTTCAGCCGCTGACCTCCATATACAATTTTTCCTTCCGCCGCGGCTATCTGCCCGATGTTATTTACCACAACCTTCTTCACCCGAGTCAGATCCAGCGTTTCTTTCTCATGGTTCACCGCCGGCAGCACACACACATCTTCCGGCAAGCCGTTTTGCAGAAACAATTCATACGGCATGCAGACCGACTCTATCCCCATTTCCCGCACTGCCTCAAGCTGTGTGAGTGTGGTCACCTGAACAACCAGTTCCGGGCTTTTCTTTTGTCCGGACGGAAATCGTTCTGGCAAAACTGGTTCTGGTTTTCTCCGGCAAGCTTCCTGTATCTGCTGGCTGATGTCCTCAACCGCCTCCCGCCGGAGCCGGTTGATTTCTTTGATGCTCACAGCCACGCTGTCATCCAGTTCAAATTCCATATGTTCTGCAAAAAATGGCGTTCCTCCCAGCTTTGCAAGCTGTTCCCGAACACGTTCTTCCGCGGTCGGACGGTTGACCGCCGCTTCCGCCGGCAAACCAATCCGTCGGGACAGGAACGTCTGTCCCGACATGGCCGTGAGCGAAATAGGCAGCCCAGCTTGTGCCGAGAAATAAAAATCCAGCGGCCGCTTCCTGTATTCCTGCACCGCAGTTCGTTGCACCTCTTTTTCCAACGCTTTATCTGCCGATATTTTAGAACGTTCCCCGTAATCCATCATCTTTTTGTACTGTGTTCCGTAAAAATACCCTGTACCGGAACCACCACGCGAAAAAAACGCAAGCATATCGTCAACCGATTTCTGATCCGCGCCATCCGTCAGTGCCTCCCGGTAAACACGCGTAACCATCCCTACATATTCCGGGCTTTTCATCCGTCCTTCAATTTTCAGGGAATCCGCGCCCGCCTCCCTGAGTTCCTGAAGCTGATGAACCAAACAGAGGTCTTTCGGCGATAACAACGGAAGCGTTTTGCCCACCTTCTGCTCTCCGCAGTACAGTGTATATGGCAAACGGCATGGCTGGGCACACCCGCCGCGGTTGCCGCTCCGGCCGCCAATCATACTGCTCATCAGACACTGTCCTGAATAACTCATGCAGAGGGCGCCATGCACGAATATCTCCAACTCCGCCGACGTCCGTTTGCGGATAGCCGCAATCTCCTTTTTCCCGCACTCGCGCGCCAGCACGACGCGTTTGGCACCAGCCCGTTCTAATGCTTTTGCTCCGTCGGAATTGTGTATGGTCATTTGGGTACTGGCGTGAACAGGGAACTCCGGCAGGTTGTCCCGCAACAGCTTCAGCACACCCCAGTCCTGCACAATTGCTGAATCCACACCAATTTGCCAAAGAAAAGCAAGATATTCACAAAGCTGACCAATCTCTGTTTCCTTAATAAGCGTATTGCAGGCCAGATATAGCTTTACTCCGCGCAGGTGGCAGTAATCCACCGCGTTTTTCAGTTCTTCCCTGTCAAAATTTTTCGCGCTGGAACGTGCGCTGAATAAACTGCCGCCGACATAGACGGCGTCGGCGCCGTTTTGCACCGCCATTACAAGCGACTCAAAATTCCCCGCCGGAGATAACAGTTCCATATCCGCCCTCCTCTCTGAAACATTTCAGTTTCTATCATACCATATTTCCCGGTCCGGCACAACAAAAATTTCGACGGTAACTGACGATATTTCCGCAAAATGGTTGTTTCCCACTGAGCCAAACTATCCCGGTCCGACAACCCGGCAGTCTGGCTACACATTCGTCACGTTCATTCAATCGGTTTATTTATGCCATGTCGCTGTTGAAGCCGAAGGCCGCCATATCCGCCGCAGGTTTGATTTCAGTATAAAGCACCCAGAAAACCGAATGTTGCTTGTAACGGCATGGTTCCGTAAGTTTCCTTTTGTGGTTGGATAGGACCGTAATATTCACAGATATGGCCGGCTTTATACTTCTGTGCACCAATTTGACAGAACCCGCCCGCTTGGCTTTTTCCGCTAAAAAGTCCCGTGACCTTTGACCGGACAAAATGTCTCAAAAGGTATTTTCTAAAAGGAAAAGACGACAAAAAAGCCGCTTTACCAAGCGGGTTAAGCGGCTTTTTTGTAATTGAACCAGCAACGGTTACCATTATAGCTTTCAAAAAGTGGCAGACTGCGGTTTTTACAGAGGTCAACCGGTAAATTTCTATGCCAGAACAAACTATTTGCTCCGTGGTTTTTCCCGTTATTCTATGTAGAACTCAATTCCTGCAAGCCCTTTCATCCGGCGAGACAACAGACGAGCCTTCTCATCTTAGAATCCCCGTTCCGTGCAAAGCGCCGCAATCTCCTGTGCCTTCATTCCCCTCATGAAATTCGCTGCATCCGCTACGGTTTTGTTTTCAAACAAAAGCATGTAGATACCTAATCTTTTTATGCGTTTTCCGAGCCGGGTATATTTTTTGTTTTCTTCCGCTATCATAGCCATGTACAGAATTGACAATAATTTATCTACCTTGAGTCTATCTTCAGCCTCATATGACAAGCTGGTTTCCGTAATCAGTGCTAAGACCCCTTGCTCGACGTTTTTATTGGTTTGATTATAGATATTTACATAATCCCGATAAATCTTTTCCCTTCCATATTTTCTGGCTAATTCTTTTACTACAGAAAAATAATCCGTATCTTTCGGTGGTTTTCGCGGACAATTTGGCATCTTTAAGTATACACAAAATTCATCAAAATTACCGTTGTCAAACTCCAAATATGACCCGTCACAAAATTGTTTTACCATCCCCATATCACCCTCCTTTATTCATTGGCGAAGTTCCTGTAACGCGCACCTCTTTTATCCGATGCACATTTATGTACTTTCACAAAGTATATACCACATTTCTTGATATTTCAACATATTAATTCAACATTTAATAAACTTTTCATTTTACACAAAGAACTTCGCAAAAATAAAGTCTGGTTTTGTCCTTTTTGCCTCTATTTTTACGTCAATCATCACAAAAGAATTAATGGAACTGCGACCGGTATAGCTCTGCATATATACCGCCGCGCGTAAGCAATTCCTTATGTGTTCCCTGCTCGGCAATCTCCCCACCCATCACAACCAGAATTTCATCCGCATTTTTGATGGTGGATAGTCTGTGCGCAATGACAAAGCAGGTTTTTCCCCGCATCAGCGTCTGCATGGCTTCCTGAATCTGCTGCTCGGTCCGGGTGTCCACATTGGAGGTCGCCTCATCCAGAATCAGCATGCTGGCATCCAGCAGCATTGCCCTCGCGATAGTCAGAAGCTGTTTCTGCCCTTGGGAAATATTCATTCCGTTTTCGTTGAGGATGGTATCGTACCCATTCGGCAAACTCATAATATACTCATGGATATGTGCGGCCTTCGCGACGCGGACGACATCTTCCTGTTTCGCGTCCTTTTTCCCATATGCAATATTTTCAAAAATCGTTCCGTGGAACAGCCATGTATCCTGCAGCACCATTGCATATGATAGCCGCAGGCTCTTTCTCGTCACCTGACGGATATCGTGCCCGTCCACATATATTTTCCCCTCCTGTGGATCATAGAACCGCATCAGCAGGTTAACGAGCGTGGTCTTTCCCGCTCCCGTCGGCCCGACGATTGCCACCAGCTTTCCGCTTTCCGCCGTCAGATTCAAGTCGTGGATAATAATCTTGTCCGGGTCGTAGCCAAACCGGATATGCTCCATCTGCACATCGCCGCGCACATTCTGCAGGTTCAGCGCTCCGGGTACGTCCTCCGGCTCCGGCTCCTCATCAATCAGGCGAAATACTCTTTCCGCTGCGGCACACGCCGATTGCAGCTCGCTCAGGATATTGGCGGCTTCGTTTATCGGCCCCGAAAATTTTCGGGAATACAGCACAAACGAGGACAGGTTCCCTATGGTCAGCCCCTGGTGCAGATACAGGATTGCGCCAAAAACGCTGATCAACGCAAGGGACAGATTATTTACAAAGTTGACACATGGGCCAACCATACTGCCATAATAATCCGCATTGTAATAGGCATCTACCGCATCCGTATTCTTCCGGTCGAACCGTCCGACCATTGTTTCCTCCTGCCGGTATGCCTTTGTTGTTTTATGGCCGGAAATAACTTCCTCCACAAAGCCGTTCATCTCCCCAAGCTTTGCCGACCGCTTTCGGAACAGCGGCCGGACCCGACCGGTCATATACTTGGTCAGAACAATGGAGATGGGAATCGTCACTGCGAACACCAGCACCAGAACGGGGGAAATAAACAGCATCATACCGAAAGAGCCAACGACCGTGATAATGCTGGTGCAGATTTGCAGCAGATCATTCGACAAAGAACCGTTGACCGTGTCCACATCATAAGAGATGCGGCTAATGATATCCCCTATCTGGTGTCCATCGAAAAAGCGCACCGGCAGCTCGACCAGCTTGTCGAAAATATCCTTTCGCATTCGGTAAACGACTTTTTGGCTGAAATGGATCATTAAAACGGACAATATGTAGGAAAGCAGGGAGGACAGCGCATAAAATCCAACCATGACCAAGCAGTAATAAAATACCTTATCGAACATCACTTGGCCCGCTCCGCCGCCAAAGGAATCGATCGCCTTTCCTGCCAGTGACGGCCCGACTAACGCGAGCAAATTACTGGAAATTGTCAACACCAGCGCAAGAAGAAGCATCCATTTGTGCTGATACAGGTAGCCCCAAAGCCGTATCAAGACCTTTTTCGTATCCCTCGGTTTATCCGTCCCGCGGATATTCATTCCTCTAGGCATCGAAATCATCTCCCATCTGCGACTGGCTGATTTCCGCATAGTTGGGGCATGTTTTCAACAGTTCTTCATGCTTGCCATACCCAATCGTCCTCCCATTGTCCAGCACCAAGATATGGTCGGCATATAATATCGAACTGACCCGCTGGGCGATGATAACCGTAGTCGTTCCGCCATAATGCTGGGCAATGGACTGACGCAGTTTCGCGTCGGTCTTGTAATCAAGCGCGCTGGAGGAATCGTCCAAAATCAGGATTTCCGGCCTGGCGGCTAATGCCCGTGCGACCAGAACGCGCTGTTTCTGACCTCCCGAAAGATTTGTTCCTTTCGCTGTCAGCATATGTTCATACCGGTCCGGCAGGGCTTCAATGAACTCCTTTGCCTGCGCACACTCTGCCGCTTTTTCTATCTGTTCCCGCGGCAGATTTCTTCCAAAATCAATATTGTTAGCAATCGTGTCCGCAAACAGGACATCGTTTTGAAACACAACTCCAAATTTGCGGTGCAGAACATCCGGCTCAATGCTTTGAACAGGTTCTCCACCAATCAGAATCTCTCCCCTATCCGCATCGTACAGACGCATTAATAGCTGAATGACAGTGCTCTTTCCACAGCCCGTCGCGCCGATAATCCCCAATGTTTCCCCGCGCCGGAGCGAAAAACTGACATCAGAAATATTATCCGTTTGCTTGTGGTAAGAAAAGGATACGCTGTTAAACATAATATGTGCATCTGTCTGCACGTTTTTCTGTGGGGAGAGCTGCAAATCCTCCGGCGCGTCCAGCACGGCACTGACACGGTTTGCCGACGCACTGCCCTTGGAGTACATAACAAAAATGCGGGTAATTGAAAGCATTGCGTTGAGGATAATGGTAAAATAAGTCATGAACGCGATAATCGCCCCCGGCTGTGTCAGGCCGGAATTGACGCGGAACGCACCGACTAGAATAACCAGTACGAGCCCTATATTTAAAAACAGATTCATCATCGGATTGGTGAGTGCCATGGTGATACCTGCCTTTTTCTCGTTTCTGACAACCTCCTCGTTTGCCTGTGAAAACCGCTCCTTTTCATAATCGGTTTTGGAAAGCGCCTTTGTAACGCGAATCCCCGTAATGTTTTCGCGCACAGTCCGCACGAGGCGGTCCACCGCCTGCTGCAATCCTGTATATAGCGGGATTCCTTTCTTTGACACGCGCCAGACGACCAGCGCGATAAACGGCAGGACACAGATCAGCGTCAGCGTCAGTACCGGCTCTAAAGACAGCGTGACCGCAATCCCGCCCAGCAGAAGAATCGGCGCGCGTACGCCCATCCGCTGCATCATCCCAATCATCTGGTGCAAATTATAGGTGTCTGTCGTCATGCGGGATTCGAGCGACGGAATGCCGAACCGGTCCACCTGGCGGCAGGATAGATACGATATTTTTTTGAATAGGTCGTGGCGAATGTGTTCCACCGAATCCCGCGCGACCTTTGATGCCATCCGGTTGGCGACAACATTTCCCACCACTGCAACAATCGCGCAGAGAACCATCATACCGCCCCAGAACAAAATCAGCTTCACATTTTGTTTCGGAACCACATCGTCAATCATAAAGGCGAGGATATATGGAAGAAACAAATCCATAATGGTGCCGATGAATTTGATGAATAGCCCCAGGCTCATCCTGCCAAAATAGGGGCGCACGTAATCGATGATGCGTTTCAAAGCCCCGCCACCTCCTGTTCTGCTTTCTCCATCATACGTTTCAGCATGGCGAGCAGCAGCTCGCGCTCTTCGTCAGAAAAATCTTCCGTCAGTCTGCGGTTCCAAGCCTGCATCAGCTCCCGCACGCGGGGACAAATGTCATCGGCCTTTTGTGTCGGATAGACCAACTGGACCCGGCGGTCTCCGCTGTCGGCTTCCCTGCGTATAAACCCATTTTCCTCAAGTGCCGCAAGCTGGCGGGTAACATTGCTCTTGTTGACATAAATCAACCTGGCAAGTTCATCCTGTGAAATGCCTGGATTTTGGCATATTTTCAAAATATAGATATGCTGGCAGCTGTTCAGTCCGCTTGCACGCAGCCTGCTGCCGCGGTACATATCACTGCACCGTGAAATACGGTTAATGTATTTCATAAAAGACTCCATATTCATCCCTCCACAAAGTTGCGCACGCAACTAATGGATTTAGTATACCTCACTTGTGAGAATTTGTCAATTCATCCCTCAAAAAAAGGCAGATTTTTAAACGGATAGCATCGCTATAAACCGAGACGTAACATATCAATTCTGATGAAAGAATTGTCCTGTCTGCCTGATTTAGCGTAAAAAAGAGACAGGAACAAATCCTGTCTCTTTGAAGACTTTTTTATTTTGCGTAATCAATCGCTCTGGTTTCCCGGATAACATTGACCTTAATCTGTCCCGGATACTCCAGCTCACTTTCGATCTTCTTCACAATATCACGCGCAATCAGCGTAATGCCATCGTCCTTGACATCCTCCGGGCGAACCATGATACGGATTTCGCGGCCGGCCTGAATCGCAAACGATTTTTCAACGCCGTCAAACGAGTTCGCAATTTCCTCAAGCTTCTCGAGCCGTTTGATGTAATTTTCAATGTTTTCACGCCGCGCGCCAGGACGTGCCGCAGAAATTGCGTCCGCCGCCTGCACGATTGCCGCGACAAGCGTGGTTGCCTCCACATCGCCGTGATGCGCCATAATGGCGTGAATCACTTCCTTACCTTCCTTGTATTTTTTCGCCAGATCAGCCCCAATCATCACATGAGAGCCTTCCATCTCATGGTCCGCAGCCTTGCCCAGGTCGTGCAGCAGGCCGGCACGTTTTGCAAGTGTAATATCCGCGCCAAGTTCGCTCGCAATGAGTCCTGACAAATGGGAAACTTCGATGGAATGTTTCAATACGTTCTGTCCGTAGCTGGTACGGAACTTCAGTTTGCCAAGCAGTTTGATAATTTCCGGATGCAGACCGTGAACGCCCGTTTCAAACGTTGCGTTTTCACCCTCTTGCTTAATCTCCGCGTCTACTTCCTTCTTCGCCTTTTCATACATTTCTTCAATACGTGCGGGATGGATTCTGCCATCGACAATCAGTTTTTCCAGCGCAACGCGGGCAATTTCCCGGCGAACCGGGTCAAAACCGGACAGGATAACCGCCTCCGGCGTGTCGTCGATAATCAGGTCGATTCCGGTCAGCGTTTCCAGCGTCCGGATATTACGGCCCTCCCTGCCTATGATGCGTCCCTTCATCTCATCGCTCGGCAGATTGACGACCGACACCGTAGTTTCCGCTACGTGATCTGCCGCACATTTCTGAATTGCACCGGCGATGATGTTTTTCGCTTCCTTCTCCGCATTTTCACGCGCCTGCGTCTCGATGTCCTTCACCATAATCGCGGCTTCATGCCGGACTTCGCTTTCAATACTCTTGAGCAGATATTGCTTCGCGTCCTCCACACTAAGTCCGGAAACCTTCTGTAAGATTTCCAGTTCTTTCGCCTTGACCTCTTCAATTTCTTCTTTTAAAACATCCAGATCTTTTTCCTTTTTGCTCAGTTTTTCATCTTTTTTTTCAATTTGGTCTGTCTTTTTATCCAGCGTCTCTTCCTTCTGCTGAATCCTTCTTTCCTGCCTCGATATTTCGTTCCGTCTTTCTTTAATTTCCTTGTCAAATTCCTGTCTTAACTTGTGGTTTTCCTCTTTTGCTTCCAGCAAAAGCTCTCTTTTTTTATTTTCTCCCTCTTTTTC
>CABSKZ010000002.1 GCA_902478395.1 uncultured Eubacteriales bacterium
AAAATGTGTGGGTGGGGACTGCTTTCGGAAAAGAAATGTTGCTTTTCGGAAGCGGAACGAGCATAAAATTTGCCGAATTCAATTTTTGGGTGGATGTAGGGAAAGGACAGGATATTTGTTATGAACGCGGAGATTATCGCAGTTGGAACAGAACTGCTGCTGGGTGATATTTTAAACACTAACGCGCAGTTTTTGTCGCAGCAGTTATCGGCTTTGGGGATCGATGTCTATTATCAGAGTGTGGTGGGAGATAACCCACAGCGGATGAAGCAAACTATTCATCAGGCAATCGGCAGGTCGGACGTGGTCATCCTGTCCGGAGGCCTGGGGCCTACAGATGACGATTTGACAAAGGAAATAGCAGCTGAATATTTTGAACTGCCGCTTGTATTTCATCCTGAAATTATGGAGGAAATATCGCAGTACCTCAGAAGGAACGTACCAGAGGCGAACCGGAAACAGGCGTTTATTCCGGAAGGTGCGAGGATTATTCATAACCCATACGGCACGGCCCCGGGTGTTATCATTGAAAAGGACAATAAAACGATTGTGTTGCTGCCTGGTCCGCCGAGGGAGTTGTGTCCGCTGTTTTTGGAACAGGTCGGGCCGTATCTTGCCTCTAAGACGGATTGTACGATGGTGTCAAAGGTGGTGCGTCTGTTCGGCATCGGGGAATCTGTGGTGGGTGAAACCATAAAAGACCTGATGGAAAATGCCAACCCGACTGTCGCGCCGTATGCGAAGGATAGCGAGGTGACGCTCCGCATCACTGCAAAAGCGGAAAGTGAAACAGAAGCTGAAGTGCTGATTCAGGCAATGTTTGAACAAGTAAGCGGCCGTCTGGGAAAATATATTTATAGCTTTGGAGATAAAGAAATGAAGCAGGTCTTGGCTGAGCTGCTCTTGGAACGGAAGCTCACGATTGCGGCGGCTGAATCCTGCACGGCGGGGATGTTCTGTTCGATGCTCGCGGAGGTTTCAGGCATCTCGGAAGCACTGAAAGAGGGCGTTGTGACCTATTCCAACGAGGCGAAGGAAAAGTACCTGGGCGTATCGCATGAAACGCTTGCAGAATTTGGAGCGGTCAGCCCGGAAACAGCACGGGAGATGGCCATGGGCATCCGGGAACGGTCGGGTGCGGATATCGGCGTTTCCATCACCGGAATAGCAGGTCCGGGAGGCGGAACGGAAGAAAAGCCAGTCGGGCTTGTGTATGTCGGCGTGGCTATGAAAGATGCGGTAATCGTGAAAGATTTGCACCTGTTCGGCACACGGCAGAAGATCCGGTATGCCTCTGTCCTGTACGCGATGAATGAAGTCAGGCAGCGGTTGCTTGCGGAGTAATGGAACCAGATAAAACAGTTTGCATTTTACATGTTCTGGGGAAAACATCCTTTGTGACGTTTCGTTAACGGCGGCCGATGAAACGGTGAGCAGAGAGATGTGAAAATTCTCTTGACGGATGCCAATTCATATTGTATAATAGTAGGTGCGAACAAATGTTCTAAAGATAAGGAGATTTGAGATATGGCTTTGGATAGAAAAGTGGCCGTGCCGAAAAGGCCGGCAATGGAAGGCCCGTCAGACAAAAAAGAAGCGCTTGAGATGGCGATGAGCCAAATCGAGAGACAATTCGGCAAAGGTGCCGTTATGAAGTTGGGCAGCCAGGCGCGGATGAATGTGGAGTCCATTCCGACAGGTTCTTTAAGCTTGGACCTTGCGTTGGGTATTGGCTGCCTGCCGCGCGGCAGAATTATTGAGATATATGGACCGGAGTCCTCCGGGAAAACGACGGTTGCGCTGCATGCCATTGCCGAGGCGCAAAAACGGGGAGGCGAAGTTGCGTTTATTGATGCGGAGCACGCGCTCGACCCGGTTTATGCCAAGAAGCTCGGTGTGGATGTGGAAGCATTGGTTGTCTCTCAGCCAGATACGGGCGAACAGGCGCTGGAAATCGCGGAAATGCTGGTGCGAAGCGGCGCAATTGATATTGTGGTAGTGGACTCTGTCGCGGCGTTGGTGCCGAAAGCGGAAATTGAGGGCGAGATGGGTGATTCCCATGTCGGCCTGCATGCGCGGTTAATGAGCCAGGCGCTGCGTAAGCTGGCAGGCGTCATCAGCAAAAGTAATACCATTGCGATTTTCATTAACCAGCTGCGGGAAAAAGTCGGCGTGATTTACGGGAATCCGGAGGTCACGACGGGTGGCCGTGCGCTGAAATTTTATGCATCTGTCCGGATGGAGGTTCGTAAGCAGGAGTTGATTAAGCAGGGTACCGATGTCATCGGCGTCCGGACAAAGGTAAAGGTAGTAAAAAATAAGGTTGCTCCACCGTTTAAAGAAGCGGAATTCGATATTATGTACGGAGAAGGAATTTCCAATGAGGGAAATATCCTGGATGTCGCGGCAAATATGGATATTGTGCAGAGAAGCGGAACCTGGTATGCCTATGGAGACCTCCGGCTGGGGCAGGGACGTGAAAACTCCAAAAAATATCTAAAGGACAATCCCAAGCTGCGTGATGAAATCGAATCGAAGGTTCGGGCTAAAATTGCGGCGGAGACATCGACGGAGCAGGAGCAAAGTGATGAAGAAAATACTGATTAAAAATGCGCTGATTCTGACGATGGATGACGGAAATGTGATCCAGGACGGCAGTATTTTGATAGCGGGCGATACGATAACCCATGTCGGCCCCGGCCTTCCGCCGGAAACGGCAAAGGCTGACACGGTCATAGACGCGAAGGGCGGTATGGTCCTTCCAGGTTTGATAAATGCCCATACACATATCGCGATGACGCTTTTTCGCGGATTTGCGGACGATATGACCCTGCAGGACTGGCTGTTCAACAGCATTTTTCCGGCAGAGGACAAACTGGACGACGATGCAGTATATTGGGCGTCTCTTTTGGCCTGCGCGGAAATGATACGGGGCGGGACAACGATGTTTGCGGATATGTATTTTTTCAACCGCAGCACTGTCCGCGCCGCGCTGGAGGCGGGTATCAATGCGAATATTTCGCGCTGTGTATCCGGTACGCACCAGGACTATAAGGCGAGGCTTGCAGAAAGCCGGGAGCTGTTCCGCGAGTTTGACGGAGCCGGAAACGGCAGTATCCGGATCGAGCATTCCGCACATGCAGTCTATACCTGCAGCCGTGAAGCAATTCACGCGGTTGCAGAGGCGGCGGCTGAGGACGGGACCGGGATTCATATCCATCTGAGCGAAACCATGAAGGAGAACCGGGACTGCTACCGGCAATACGGGAAGTCGCCGACAGAAATTTTTGAGGACTGCGGCGTATTTGAAACCCGCACCAACGCAGCGCACTGCGTCTATCTTTCAGAAAACGATATGGACATCATTAAAAGGCACGGTGTGGGCATTTCACACAATCCCGTCAGCAACCTGAAGCTGGCGAGCGGCGTTGCAAATATTAAGGAGATTCTTGAAAAAGGAATTTATGTCGGCATCGGGACGGACGGTGTAGCTAGCAACAATTCTCTCGACATGTTTGGCGATATGAAAACAGCGGCACTTCTTCAGAAGGGGATGCGGCTCGATCCGACGCTGATTGAGGCGAAAACCGCGCTTGAGATGGCGACGATCGGCGGTGCAAAGCTTTTAGGCAGGGAAAGGGAACGCGGCAGAATTAAGGAAGGCTACCGTGCGGATATTATTATTTTAGACGGCCAATCGCCGAATCTTTACCCGGTACACCATCCGGTTTCCTCCGCTGTGTACAGCGCCGGCCGGGGCGATGTGGTGACTAGCATTATCAATGGAAACGTCGTCATGGAGAACCGTGAGCTGAAAACGGTCGATATGGAGCGGGTTTGTGCGGGGGTAAAGGAAGCAATTTCGCGGATGGGAATATAAACTTTTAGCATTATTCATTGTTTCAAAGCGCCGTACACAGACTTTTGTAAGTACATAACGGACCTTTATTTCTAACTGGGATGAAATTGTTCCGCAATTTCCTGCATTATGATTGGAAATAAAATTGCTGTTTTGAATAACCGGTTTAGGTTGCTGAAGGAGTATCAAAATTACACTTGTAAATAAGACTGCGGTCTGGTATAATAGAATTAATCCAATCTGAAAGGGGTTTCCTAACAGAAAGGAGCTTTCACGAAAAATACTCGTTCTGAATACGAAGGATTTCCTGAGCATGAAGGCGGCCTATAATCTGGATAGATAAAAGCTGCCCTTTGGGCGGCTTTTTTGTTTGACGGTGAAGGGGTTTGACAACGAATTTGCTTTAACCGGTATAGCTGAGAGACAAAACATCGTTACCAGCCAGAAATGATAGGATGGAACATGGATGAAAAAATTTTGCGTTTATCATCACAGAGACCGCCTGCGGCGGAGAAGGAGGAGACAATATGGAAACGAGAATTGCGCTGATTGGAATCATTGTGGAGGACCGGGAGGCCTCCGCCCAGATTAATACCATTTTGCACGAATATGCCGAATATGTGGTTGGCAGAATGGGCATCCCCTACCGGGATAAAAATGTCAATGTAATTTCCGTCGTTTTAGATGCGACGAACGACATTATCAACTCGGTTTCAGGCAAGCTCGGCATGATACCGGGCATAGGAGTGAAAACCATATATGCAAAAGCGAACGGATAATTGGGAAAATAGTACAAAAGCGGAACTGCAGAAGAGGATTGCATGTCCGCAAGAGGAGTTTCATTGGATTTTTGAAGAAGCCGACAAGCTTCGGCAGGAACTTTACGGAGACAATGTCCACATACGCGGGATTATTGAGTTTTCGAACTATTGTAAACGGCAGTGCGCCTATTGCGGTTTGAACAGTACCAATACCAACGCGATTCGGTACCGGATGGAGCCGGAGGACATCATCCATACTGCTGAAGCAGGCTGGCAGGCAGGATACCGGACAGTGGTCCTGCAATCCGGCGAGGATCCATTTTTCACAAAAGAACTGCTCGGAGAGATCGTAAAAAGCATAAAAAAGAAAACAGACCTTAGCATTACACTTTCGTGTGGTGAACTGCCGCGGGAAGATTATGCGTATTTAAGGGAATGCGGCGCCGACCGGTACCTGCTGAAACATGAAACGGCGGACGCGGAAATTTACGCCCGCCTGCATCCCTGTGGCACGCTGGCAAACAGGCTGAATTGCCTGAGGGATTTAAAAGCGATCGGATACGAAACAGGAAGCGGCTTTATGGTTGGCCTGCCGGGACAGACGCCCGGCGTATTGGCTGCGGACATTCTGCAGCTTGCCGCGATTCCCTGCGATATGGCCGGAATCGGACCGTTCGTTCCGCACCCGGGAACTGCGCTGGGTAATTTGCCGCCAGGAAGCACCGAACTCGTCAAACGGTGCGTTGCATTGACGCGGCTGGTGGTTGGAAAAATCCATCTTCCGGCAACAACAGCACTTGGCGTTCTGTCGCCAAACGCGACGCAGGAGATATTCTCTTGCGGGGCGAACGTCATCATGCGGAAACTGACGCCGTCAAATCTGAGAAAATACTATGAGATTTATCCGGCAGAGTTTCGGGATATGGGCGACATCCAGTCTGCCCGGACAGAACTGGAGGCGTTTATAAAAGGGATGGGGCGGATTCCCTTGTAAGGGAGTACCCATCACGAATGGAAGGCGTTAGCTATAATTTTATTGATAGGGGCATAGTTCTTCATAAAAGCGTTGTTTAACGGAGAGCTGACCAATTTTGAAAACAAATGGAGATGTTGTAGCAATGAAAAAAGCAGAAGAATTTATCAATCACGAGGAAATCCTTGCTTCTCTGGAAGAAGCAAAAAAATTAGCGAAGGATGAGGCATATGTTGACGGTATCCTGAAAAAATGCGAGCAGTACCAGACGCTGACACATCGGGAGGCGGCTGTCCTGCTGGAATGCGATAAACCGGAAACCCTCTCGCGGATGCGGGATATCGCGAATAAAATCAAGGAAACAATTTATGGAAAGCGGATTGTGCTGTTTGCGCCGCTGTATCTGTCCAACTACTGCGTCAATAACTGCAAATACTGCGGTTTCAAGCACACCAACTGCGCCCTGCCGAGAAAGAAGCTCACGCAGGAGCAGATACGCCAGGAGGTCATCGCCCTGCAGGATATGGGGCATAAACGCCTGGCGCTCGAGGTGGGGGAAGACGATGTGAACTGCCCTCTGGACTATGTGCTTGAGAGCATTAAGACCATTTACAGCATCAAGCATAAGAACGGCGCTATCCGCAGGGTCAATGTCAATATTGCGGCGACGACGGTGGAGAACTATGCAAAGCTGAAAGAAGCTGGCATCGGTACCTATATCCTGTTCCAGGAGACCTATCATAAGCCGACCTATGAGGCGATGCACCCACAGGGGCCAAAGCATAATTACGCCTACCATACAGAGGCGATGGACCGCGCCATGCAGGGGGGGATAGACGACGTCGGCATCGGTACGCTTTACGGCCTGTACGACTACAAATATGAAACCGTCGCGATGATTATGCACGCGGAGCATCTGGAGGAAACCTTTGGTGTTGGGCCGCACACCATCAGCGTGCCAAGGTTACGCCCAGCCTCCGGCGTCTCCACTGCGGAATATCCGCATTTGGTCGGCGACGAACAATTTAAGAAGCTGGTCACGGTTCTCCGTTTAAGCGTTCCGTATACAGGAATGATTATTTCCACACGTGAAACGAAAGAGATGCGCGATGAACTGCTGCATGTCGGTATTTCCCAAATCAGCGCCGCTTCCTGCACCGGTATCGGCGGTTATGCCGAGGGAAACCGCACAGAGGAAGATACCGCACAATTTGAATTGGAAGATCACAGGGATATGGATCAGGTGCTGACAGAATTGATAGAAAGCGGTTATATACCGAGTTTCTGCACCGCCTGCTACCGTGAAGGAAGAACCGGAGAGCGGTTTATGCGGCTGGCGAAGTCTGGACAGATACACAATGTCTGTCAGCCAAACGCATTGATTACGTTAAAAGAATTTCTTACAGATTATGGTTCTGAGCGGGCAAGAAAAGCTGGAGAAATTCTGTTTGGCCGTGAGGTGCAGAATATTCCCAACGAAAAGGTGCGGGAGTTGACGAAGGAATATCTGGCAAAAATTGAAGCTGGAGAACGAGACTTCCGGTTTTAGTATCATAACAAAGGAGGCGGCAGAATGGGCGTCAATCAATTGAGTGAAACACCGGCTTCGCTCCGCATGCATATCGCGGTATTCGGCAGGACAAACAGCGGAAAATCTTCCATCATCAACGCGGTGACAGGACAGCAGGTTTCCCTGGTCTCCGAGGTAAGCGGAACGACGACAGATCCGGTTTCAAAGTCCATGGAGCTTTATCCGTTGGGGCCGTGCGTGTTTATTGACACTGCGGGCTTTAACGACGAGACGGAGCTGGGCCAGCTCCGGACGGACCGGACCCGCGAGGTGCTGAAAAAGACCGATATGGCAATTTTATTGGTCAGCGCGGAACAGACGGAATATCGGGAGGAAAAGCTGTGGTTGGAGCTGATTCGCGAAAGGAAGATTCCAGTGGTCGGCGTCCTGAACAAATCCGACCTCGTAGACGATACGAAGGAAATGCTGGAAATGCTCAAACAGGAGTTAGGGATGCCGTTTGTCCCGGTCAGTGCGGTTTCCGGGAGCGGAATAGAACAGCTCAAATCAAAGCTGGTGGAGGCCGCGCCCAGAGATTTTGAACAGCCGTCCATTACGGGACATCTGGTCCGGGAGGGGGACAGCGTTCTGCTTGTTATGCCGCAGGACATCCAGGCCCCGAAAGGGAGGCTGATACTGCCGCAGGTCCAGACCATCCGCGATTTGCTGGACCATAAAGCCGTGATAACCAGCGTCACGACGGATAAAATGGAGGCGGCGCTTGCAGCCTTTCATAACCCGCCTGATTTGATTATTACAGACTCACAGGTGTTTTCTTATGTCTATGAGCGGAAGCCGGAAGCGTCAAAACTGACGTCGTTTTCCGCGCTCATGGCACGGTACAAAGGAGATATTGCGGTGTTTGCGGAGGGCGCGCAGGCGCTTGACCACCTGAAGGAAACCGACCGTGTGTTGATTGCGGAGGCTTGTACGCATAACCCGCTTGATGGGGATATTGGGCGTGTTAAAATTCCAAATATGCTGCGGAAAAAAGTGGGACAGGGGTTGACAATTGACGTCGTAAACGGAAGCAGCTTCCCGGAGGACCTGTCGCCCTATGCACTTGTAGTCCATTGCGGGGGCTGCATGTTCAATCGGCGGTATATGCTCGACCGGGTACGCAGTGCCAAGGGGCAGCAGGTGCCAATTACCAATTATGGTATTTTAATCGCCAAAGCAAGTGGGATTTTAGATAAAATAATTCTATAACCGGAGGCTTTGTATGATACAAAACCCAATTCTCAAGGGGTTTAACCCGGACCCATCAATCGTAAGGGCAGGAGAAGATTACTATATTGCGGTTTCAACGTTTACATGGTTCGGTGGTGTCCAGATTCACCATTCCAGAGACCTAAAACATTGGAGGCTGCATTCGCGCCCGCTGTCGCGCATATCGCAGTTGGATATGACAGGGATTCCCAACGGGGGAGGTATTTGGGCGCCATGCCTGACGTATGACAACGGCACGTTTTATCTTGTCTATACAATCGTGAAACAAAAGGGGCTGATCATGCAGACGGATAACTATCTGGTAACGACAACCGATATCGACGGGGCGTGGTCAGAGCCTGTTTATCTGGATTCCGATGGGTTCGACCCGTCGTTGTTTCATGAAAATAACGGAAGCAAGTGGCTGCTGAATCTGGATAACCATTACAGGGAAGGCCAGCATTTTAATGGGCTGTATCTGTATCGGCTAGACGATGCGCTGCGGGTAACGGGCAAGCGGGTGAAAATATATGATAACCCTGCGGAGGAGCTGGTGGAAGGATCGCATATATATCAGCATGGCGGGTATTACTATCTGCTGAAAGCGCAAGGAGGCACCGGGGTGCAGCACAGTTCCCAAATGGCACGCTCCAAATCGCTGTTCGGCCCGTATGAGGACTGTCCGTTTATGCTGATGACAAGCCGGGATAATCCGGCGGCACCTCTGCAAAAGGCAGGACACGCCGATTTGGTCGAAACACAGAATGGCGAGTGGTATATGGTACACCTTTCTTCGACGTGGATTCCGGGAACAGAAGCCAGTACGCTGGGGCGGGAAACCAGCATCCAGAAGGTGGAATGGACGGAGGATGGTTGGCTGCGCCTGTCATCCGGCGGCCATTGCCCGCAGGTTATGGTGGAAGAAGCGGATTTGTCCGAATTTCCATTTCCGCCGAAACCGGAGCGTGTCCGGTTTGATATGGGGAAACTTGATTCCGAATTTCAAACCCTGCGCCTGCCGCTTTCGGAGGAAGAGCTATCCTTTTCGGCAAGACCCGGATATTTGCGCCTGCGCGGCGGCGCGGGTCTGACGTCAAACTACCGCCAGAGCCTGATTGCGCGCAGAATGGAAGCACATCATGCACAGGCTTCCGCGTGGATGGAATTTGAGCCGGATACGGAGAAAGAAATGGCCGGCCTTGTGGTGATGTATGATACAGAGCACTGGTACTATCTGTTTGTCTCCAGAAATGATGAAACAGGACGGAAGGAACTAAACGTGCTCGGCTGCGACAGGGGAGCGGGTATCTACCCGGCCTGTGCACAGGTGATACTCGATGAGCACCGGCCGGTTGTTTTAAGGGCGGATATCAATGGGAAGGCGCTTGCCTTTTCTTATTCCTATGGGGAAGAGATGCAGTTTGAACAGGTTGTCTCCGGACTGGATATGACGATTTTAACGGATGAGCATATTCCGTTCGGCTTTATGGGTACGATGCTGGGAATTTGCTGCCAGGACCTGCACAGATACCGCAAGCATGCGGATTTCAAATGGTTTGAATACCGGAATTTGAGATAGCCCAAATAAAAGAAGAGGCCGGATGTTAGCATCCAGCCTCTTCTTTTATTCGGCAGATTAAATGTTTTCCCGGTAATTCGCATCCGGGAGCTCAGGAAATTTCGCGTGCGGTTCTGCCTGATACCAAAAGGCGGTTGACGCGATATCATCCTGGAGCGGCAGGAAGCGGCGTTTTTTTCCGGAATAGCGCCAGCCGAGCGCCTGGACGGTTGCCTTGAAATCCTTCTGGAAGAAAACGGGGTCTGCTATATGCCAGCGGTACAGCCCGTGGCGCTGATTGGCACTGTAGAAGCCGTCCGGACGGATAATCTGTGGATAGCCCATATAGGCGGTACTATAATTTTCATAGCCGTTCCGCTCCAAGTTGTTAAAGCACCATGCG
Source organism: uncultured Eubacteriales bacterium (assembly GCA_902478395.1). GTDB lineage: Bacteria > Bacillota > Clostridia > UBA1381 > UBA9506 > CABSKZ01. Next base: position 10,334 of record CABSKZ010000002.1, read on the forward strand.
CCGCCGAAATAATCTTCCGTTCCCGTTCCGCAGTAGGTTGGGAAATCCTTGTCGCCATCGATATAAAACTTTACTTCTCCTTCACCCCACCATTCGCCGTTGTTTTGTCCCCAGGCAAGATACATGCCCGCGAACCGCCCTTTTCCGGATACGCCGTCCAGCACGGTATATTCCGTTTGATAAGGAAGCGGATTCTGCCGGCGCCATTGGACATGGAAATACATCGCGTCTTCTGGAATTTCAGTCAGCAGATAGTCGAATTGATAGAATACAAGCCGAACCGGTTCAGGACTTTGGTTTTCTAAAGTAATTCTGGCGTGACTGCGGAACGGCATCGGCCAGAAGCAGTTGAATCCGCGCCGGGGATTGACACATACCGGCTGGGAATTTATTGTGGTAGGAATGGAAAACCCGTTGCAGAAGAAGTCGCCGATTGGCACTTCAACGGAAGGCGTTTCCTCATTGTCCCAGTACATTCGAAGGACCTGATCCCGCAGATACGGGCCGTTCTCTTCCTCAATTCCAGCGAACCAGATATGGGTAATCATTCCCGGGCCTGTAATATCCGCTAAAGTAAACGTTTCTCCCGGTTTTAAGTCCGGAAGATAGGGGCTAACCTTCCATCCTTGTCCCAATTCGCGTGCAGCGGAGTTTTCGTCCGGAACCGCTTTTGCACCGCCGCCTTTTTCTCCGGTGGGATTCTCAGCCGAAATAGAACGGCTTTCCGCTTCGTGCGGTATAAACATATTGGACAGGGAAAACTGTGGTATATCCATTTTTAAAACCTCCTGTGATGTTGATGTCTTCATCTTACCGCTTCGGCAGATGGATGTCAATATCACAAAAAGCTGAAAAGTTTGCAATTATTGCGAAATTCTGATACAATTTAAAGTAGATATTTTGAAGAACATCGAGATAAGGGCGATAATCTGTTTCATGTACTTAATGAAATGATCCCGCCGTCGATAGCGGTTTAAGGAGATTGATGAAGGGTTATCATTGCAGATATTTTTCAAAATGCTTTGGGAGGAATCAGCATGAAATATGATATCAATACCCTCTCTCCATACATCAGAATTGCCATGGACCACACAATTCAGGGAGGAGTCTGCATACCGGAGCGGGTGCTTTTTGATTATGAACTGCTCTATGTGAAGGAGGGAGAAGCCCGCATAACAATCGCTGGTACGGAGTATGACGCACGTCCCGGTGATGTATTCCTGTTTCGTCCGAAAATCCCGCATTCTGTTACCGTGCCGAAAAACGCTTTTCTTCGCCAGCCGCACATCCATTTCGATTTGGACTATCGAAAGGAAAGCCCCGAAGTAAATGTTTCCTTCCGGCCGCTGGATAAAATCCGCCAAGAGGAATATCCGCTGTTTGCGCCGGATAACATAAATTGCTTTTGCCCGAAATTGCCGGACTATATTCATTTTTCGGAACCGTCCGGATTTGAAAAACGCCTGTACAGGGTAATTGGGGAGTTTCAAAACAAAGTGCCCTTTTACCGTCTCGCGGCAAAAGGGCAAATGATTAATCTGCTGATTTTCTTATTCCGGGAAGTAACCTATCGGCGGACGCATCGGGTTTCTTCCCGGCTAGACGCATTGCAACGGGCCAAGAGCGATATGGATACGAATTATGCATCCGCTATTACGCTTGATCGGCTGGCGCGTGAGGCCAATATCAGCAAGTTTTATTTCAGCCGGCTGTTCGCGGAGGCTTTCGGTCTTACACCCATCCGTTATCTGCAAACGGTGCGGATGGAACATGCAAAGGAGCTGCTCCGTTTTACCGCACTTCCGGTTGGGGAAATCGCCGTGCAGGTCGGGTATGATTCAACAAGCGTATTTGTCCGCGCATTCCAGAAACATACGGGCAGGTCTCCGGGAAGATACCGAAGCGCTGGTGAACCGGTTCAATAGTCAGCGGATTTTCTGCCCAGTTCGAATGATATTTTTGCTGCTTAAATAGGTCACGAGCAGATACCCACCATATATCAGCACAATCACACCGCCCGTTGCAAGGGACATCGCCAGAATGTCAGACTTTCCGAAGCTGGTGACAATGGTATTCGCGACCTTCAGCCCGACAACGGAATGGACTGCGGCGAGTGCGAGGGGAGCGAGGAAATAAATCAAAATCTGCATCAGGACAGAACGGTTCACCATCGTTTCGTCCGCCCCGATTTTTCGGAGTATCGCGTACCGTTTTATATTGTCGGTTGTTTCAGAAACCTGCTGCAGCGCAAGCACCGCGGCTCCCGCAATCAGGAAAATCAGTCCGATGTAGATGCCGATGAAAACGGCGTAGGTGGACAGGCTCATATGCTGGTCCCGCACTTCCTGGCGGGAATTTTCGCTGACGAAAATAATGCCCTTGTCAAACCTTTGCGTCACCTCATTCATCGCCGCAAACAACTTGGCCTCCGCGCCCTCTACCTCTGGCCGGAAGTTGACGGCCATGTAGTCCATGCTTCGTTCCAGGCCAGTGACCGCCGCGTCCGGCAGAACGAACTGAATGACATTGATGCGGTTGGCGGTATTGACAAATTCAAACGAGTTTTGGTATAGGTGGTATTGTTTTTCGCCTATGGTAATTTCCAGCCCGTTCTCAATCATTTTATTCAAATCGTTTTCATATTGCAAGGCGGTGGAAATCATTAAAAATTCATCATCTGCCATCTGCACTCCATCGCGCCCCTGCATTTTCATCAGTTCGTTAAAGGCGGACTGCGTTATCGCCGCCACCTCCCCATAGGTGTATAGAATGGTTTCTCCGCTGATGGTCAGCATTTGGCTTTCTTCGATGTGGGTGGTATATTCACTGTAGGAAACGCATTCCTTCACGTAATCATCCAGCGGGATGTTGTATCTTTCGAATAAGTCCATCCGGTTTTCGCCGCGGTTGGGGCTTGCGAACGTGAAGTCATACGGCGTTAAAATATCCAGTGACTGCATCATCGCGCTGTTGATACTCAGGCCAGAGGAAAGCATTCCGATGGTGACAAACAGCATCAGGCAGATGACGGACATCGACGCAAATGTGGTATTGATTTTGCTGTTGATTTGCCGGAGAACAAACATGTTCAACCCTTTGTAATACAGCTTGCGGTTCATCTGCACCAGCCGCAGGACGATGCCCGAAACCGACATGAAAAACAGGAACGTACCGAACCCGCCCAGCAAGATGGAAGTAATGAACCTCCAATCTATCACCATCATGTTGTTTTCCAGTATCAGACGGTACGAGATTCCGAGTGCAACCGCGGACAGGATGAGAAGCAGAGACGACACGTACACGTTTCCCGTGCGAAGCCGTTCATTTTTCCGTTCGCCCTGCAGCAGGTCAATCAGCTTATATTTTGAAACCAAAATGGTGTTGAACAGGATGACGCACAAAAACATGACGCCAAAACAAAGAATGGTCGCAATTGCCGCATCCGAAGAAAATACAAAAGAAAACTGCTTAAGTGTCGTGTTGAACAGCTTTGCGGTCAGGACGGACAGTCCCTGTGATAAAAAGATACCCAGCAGAAGCCCGAACGCAAGGGATATGATACCGATGAACAGCGTTTCCAAGAACAAAATGTAGGATATCTTCCGTTTCTCCATCCCAAGCACCATATAGAGCCCCAGTTCCTTTTTGCGCCGCTTGATTAGAAAGTTGTTGGCGTAGACGATCAGGAACCCCAGCACAATCGCGATGAACAGGGATATCGCCCCCAGCATGTTGTTTAAAATGCCGAGAAACTGCACCTGATTCTCGGACAATTCCAGCATCATCTGCTGGGTGGAAATCGAGTTGAACACGTAGAAAATGCAGACGGAGAAGGTCAGCGTCAAAAAGTAGATGGCGTAGTCCTTCAGGCTGCGTTTCACGTTTTTGGCAGAGAGCTTACAATACATCGGCGTTGTCACCTCCCAGGAGGGCTACGACCTCAATGATTTTATTGAAAAACTGCTTGCGCGTATCCGTCCCGCGCACCAACTCATTGAAAATCCTGCCGTCTTTGATGAACAGAATCCGGTGGCAATAGCTTGCGGTAAACGCGTCGTGCGTCACCATCAGGATGCTGGCGTTAAGCTCTTCATTGAGTGTCCCAAAGCATTCCAGCAGCATCCGGGCGGATTTCGAATCCAGCGCGCCGGTCGGCTCGTCTGCCAGCACAAGCGACGGGTTTGTGATGATGGCCCGTGCACTTGCAACACGCTGCTTTTCCCCTCCTGAAAGCTGATATGGGTATTTTTGCAGAATATCCACAATTTGCAGCCGTTCCGCGGTGGCGCGTACAGCCTTGTCTATTTCCTTCGCGCCCTTTTTCAGGATGGTCAGCGCGAGCGCGATGTTTTCAAACGCCGTCAACGTGTCTAATAGATTAAAATCCTGAAAAATAAAGCCCAGCTCCTCCCGCCGGAACTTGGACAGCTGCCGGGAAGACAGCTTGGTGATATCCCTGCCGCTGATATAAATGTGTCCGGAGGTTGCCGTATCAATGGTGGAAACGCAGTTGAGCAGCGTCGTCTTTCCACTTCCCGACGCGCCCATGATGCCGACAAAATCACCCTGCTCCATGGAAAAGCTGATATTCGCCAGTGCCTTTGTCACATTCCCCTTGCTGCCATAGTATTTCTCCAAATTTTCTACTTTTAAGATTGTGTTCATATCCATTACCTGCCTTTCTTACAAGAACAGTATAGCACCAGGCAAAAGGAAATGCCATCGAATTACCTTACGCTTACCTTACAGTTTTGTAAGGTAAAAGAAAAGCCGCCGGCTCTGCTGCCCGGACGGCCTTTCCCATCAAACTATCACGATTCCATTGTCACCATTCTGTTTTTCGGAAACACAATCCGTATCTCAGAGCCTTCTCCGGCTGTTGAATCCGCTTCGATTCCCAGCCCCATCTTTCCGCACAGCTTTTTGCAGAGATACAGCCCGATTCCCGTAGATTTGCGGTAAGTACGTCCGGTCTGCCCCGTAAAGCCTTTTTCAAAGATGCGGGGCAAATCTGCTTCCCGAATTCCGATGCCGTTGTCGCGGACGGACAGGATGACAGCGTGCTCCGTCTGTGTTCCCTGAAAGTACAGCAGCGGCGTTTCACTTCGGTACTGGACAGCATTTGCCAATAGCTGTCCGAGAATGAAGCCGAACCACTTCTGGTCGGTATAGACCTGTTGGTTGAGTCCGTTCATCTGAATGGAAACATGGTGCTGAATTAAAACGCGCGAATATTTTTTCAGGGTGGCTGTTACTAGATTGGACAGGGAGTGCTTGGCAATGATGTAGTCCCGTTCCACGTTGTTGCTGCGGGAATAAAACAGCGCCTGCTCCACATACCCCTCAATTCGTTCAAGTTCCTCTCGGAGCGCGTCCGCGGCCGGGGAAGGATTATTTTCCGCAATCAGCTGTCCAGCGGCGATGGGCGTTTTGATTTCATGCACCCAGGTCTCAATATATTCCCGGTATTCCTCAGAGGCCAGGTGGTATTTTGCGATTTCGTCATTCATGGATTTATTGGACTCCGTAACCGCCTCATACAAGATGATTCCCTCAATAAAGGACGGCGGGGCCAGCAGTTCCGACAGCAGATGTTTTTTATCCAGCTCTGAAAGCGTTTGCCGGACGGTGTTGTAAAATTCGCGGCGGCGGAAATAGCGGATGAGGAATGCGCCGGTATCAGCCGCCAAAAGCAGCCCAGCAAGAAAGCCGATGGCATACGGCGGCAGCTGCAATACATGCAGGAACAGAATGAGAAATGCAAGCGCAACCAGCTTGATCGCTATCGAAAGGAGATTATCCCGCAAAAATTCCCACAGCGTCATACGAGATACCCCCGTCCCCGCTTGGTAATGAGAAAATCCGACAGGCCGATGCCTTCCAGCTTCTTTCGCAGGCGGTTGATATTTACGGTCAGCGTATTGTCATCAATAAACGTGTCAGACTGCCAAAGTGCATTCATGATGGTTTCGCGCGGAACGATGGTGCCGCTGCTTTGCATCAGCAGGCACAAAATCTGGCCTTCATTTTTGGTCAGCTCCGCTTCCTGCCCAGCGTGGGAAACTGTATCCCGCCCCATATCCAGTGTAACGTCATGGTACTGCAAAACAACAGTATTTTCAGAGAAACCCGACCGCCGAAGAAGCGCGGCAATCCGTGCCAATAGAATTTGCGTGTTGTAGGGCTTGCAGACATAATCGTCCGCGCCAAAGCTCATGCTCATCAGCTCGTCGGCTTCACTGTCTCGGCTTGTCACGATGATAATGGGGACGTCCGAATGTCTGCGCAGTTCTCGGCAGACGTGGTATCCGTCAAAATATGGCAGGTTTACATCGAGCAATACAAGCTGCGGATTGGCACGGAGAATACATCCCGCGACGTCGTGGTAATCGTCTGTGCTCTCGCAGGTGTAGCCATATTTTTCAAGCAGGGAGGACAGCTCCGCCCGAATGGTTTCGTCATCCTCCACCAGAAATATTTTCATCATCCATCCCCACCCTTTTCGGAGTATTCAGGCGTGGAACAACGCCAGCCCGAAATAGGTGACGGTATTCACGCCGTTGATGTATTTAAAGCCAAAATTCTTGCTAATGGTGTACACGTCGATACCGCTTGCCTCCATGGAGGCAGTTGCGCGCTCCGGAAAACGGCAGGGCTTTTGCTCCTGATAGGCGCAGGTTTGGCACACGCTGCAGGCTCCAGCCCCTAAAAACAGCGTTTCTCCTGAGGCATGGGCGGTTACCGCGTCCTTCACCTGTTCGAACTTTTGCTTGAAATCTGCGCCTGCCGCCTGCATTCCCTCCCAGTCGTAGGAATCCTCCAGCGGATACACCATGTTAAACAGCAAACCATAGGGAAAGGAAAGAACCTTCTCCTTTCTGCTCTCTACACTTCCGACGCCCGGCGGGCACTGCCAGTTTTTCCCGTACTGGCCGCAGCTGTTCATCTCGCACATTTTCCGAACGTCGTCAGAAAATATAATTTGCTGTACGTCAATCAGGCCGTACTGGTTCAGCTCCAATTCGTCAAGTTTCTGCATAAATGCTTCTAACATATCATTGTGTCCTTTCAGTCAAATAGTTATTCCGGGACGACGAAAAAGCAGTCCCGGTTCATTCCGGTCACCACGAGGTGGTTTCGCCGTAATTCCTTAATGTAAGAAATGTGCGCTTCTGTAATGATTTCACCTGGCAGCAGGATTGGAATACAGGGCGGAAAAGCGGTCACCGCAACGGCGCAGACTTTTCCGGCGGCGTTTTCCGCGTTGGTTTCCTCACGCGCAAGCCGGGAAACTTCTTTCGGAGAAAGGTGGCTGTGCGCGGAGAATACGGGCGGAATCGGAATAGGCATCCGGGGTTTCTCCGGCAGCTCTTCCATAAAGCGGAGTGCTTTTTCCAGCAACGTGAAGTCTTCTTTGGTATTTCCCCACGAGACCATGAAAAGCACATTTTGTGCGTCGCACAGCTCCGCAAATATGCCAAAACGTTCCCGCAGCAGCTGTTCGGTTTCGTAGCCGCTGTAACCTCTTTCTGAGAAGGATACGATTAATTTCAATGGGTCATCTGTGGGGAGATGAGGGATTTTTTCAATATCCGGCAGCAACTCCTCGGTTCTTTGGTCCCCGTATCGTTCTGCATAGTCAAGCGCGGCATCCATATAGCTCATCAGTAAGTAGGATGGGCTGGTGGTCTGGAACATGCAGACAGCGTCTGCAATTTCAGCCTTTTCCTGCAAACGCTCTCCAACGAGAAGCAGGGCTGTCTGGTTCGGAGAGGGAAGTGTCTTGTGCAGACTGGTCACACAGATATCCGCCCCTTGTGCCATCGCATTTTCCGGGAACCGGCTGCTGAACGGGAAATGTGCGCCGTGGGCCTCGTCAACCAACAATACCGCACCATTATGGTGCGCAAGTTGCGCAATTTCCGCCACATCACTGCAAATACCGTAATAATTTGGGCTTGTGAGAAATACTCCTTTGATGTTCCTGTTCCGCCGGAATTGTTCCTCGACCAGCGAGCACGGAACTTTTCCCGCGGTGCATAATGCGGTATCCCAATCCGGCGTGAGCCAGATTGGGCGGACGCCAGCCAGTATCATCGCGTTTAAAACACTCCGGTGGCAGTTTCGGTCGGCAAGTACGGCGTCGCCTTCCCGGAAACAGGCATAAAACATCGCGAGGATTCCACAGGTGGAACCATTCACCAGATAAAAGGCCTGTTTTGCGCCATACAGCGCGGCGGCATGCTCCTGCGATTTTTTTATGATTCCCTCCGGCGCCATTAAGCAGTCCGTTCCGGGCAGCTCGGTCGTATCCAGCCGAAACAGATCATTTTCAAAGGGCGTTCCAACAAACGCCCGGCCTGCCTTATGGCCCGGCATATGGAAAGAGACCTTTTCCATGCTGCTGTGCCGCCGGATTCCGTTGTAAATATCCATATGCCTCGTCTCCTTTATTTTATTGTAGTATGTTTCCAGGCCGAAGTCAAGAAAAACCATTTACAAGAACATATGTTCGTGTTATAATGTTCTTAACAGGTTCTGACGAACCGCGGCGGAATCCGCCGCACGAACGCCAGAGGCATTCGCTGCTAAGAACATTGAAACATGCGCCGGCTGTCCGCTTTGGCGGCCAGCGCACGGCTGCGCCGCTACAGGAGCTTTCGCTCCTGCGGCTGAGTTATAATATTTTAACAGGTTCCGCCGCGTGAATACCAGATGTATTCGCCGTTAAGAACATTGGAACATGCGGCAGCTGTCCGCATTTGACGAACGCATCCGTTTCATTAGTTTTGTTTTTGCGGCGATGCTAACACGTGTGCGGCAGGAATTAGTTAAGGAGGAAGCAATATGGAACGGACGATATTTCATATTGACGTCAACTCCGCTTTTTTATCTTGGGAGGCGGTGGAACGCCTTGCAAACGGAGAAATTACAGACATCAGGCAGCAAACGGCAGTTATTGGCGGGGACGAGTCAAACCGCCACGGTATCGTACTCGCGAAGTCGCAGAGTGCGAAAAAATTTGGTATCCGCACCGGTGAATCGCTGTTCAGCGCCCGGACGAAATGCCCAGATTTGGTGGTTTATCCTTCTCATTATAGTCTGTATATTCAATACTCTAACGAGCTTTATCGGCTGTTGAGCAATTACGCGCCGGTTATCCAGCGGTTCTCTGTGGACGAGTGCTTTTTGGATTACACCGGAATGCAAGGGCTGTTCGGTGAGCCGGAGGAAGCCGCGCATACCATAAGTGGGCGTATTAAAAAAGAGTTGGGCTACACGGTGAATATCGGCATTTCAACAAACAAAATACTGGCGAAAATGGCTTCTGATTTTGAGAAGCCGGATAAAATCCATACGCTGTATCCGCAGGAAATCCGCGCAAAGATGTGGCCGCTTCCGGTACGGGAGCTATTTATGGTAGGCGCAAAATCAGAGGAAAAGCTGAAAAAAATCGGCATCACCACGATTGGACAGCTGGCCTGTTGCGACCCGGCAGTCCTCCGGCGGCATCTCAAAAGCTTCGGAATTGTCCTTTGGGAATATGCAAACGGCATCGACAACGACCCAGTGGTAAACAGCGCACAGATTCCAATAAAAAGTGTCGGCAATTCCACAACGACGAAGAACGACGTGACGGATGCGGCAACGGCGCGCAGCGTCCTGCTGTCGTTGGTGGAAACCGCTTCAGGGCGGCTCCGCAGATATGGGCTGCGGACAGGGAATATCACAGTTTCCATTAAAAATGCGGATTTCAAGACCGCCTCTCACGGGAGAAAGATGGAAGAAAGCATCCATGCTACGAACGAGATATTTGAAATTAGCTGCTATCTTTTTTTCCAGCTTTGGAAGGGGGAACCGCTGCGCAGTATTGGCGTAAGCCTGTCTGACCTTACGGAAAATTCCGCGTCACAGCTTAGTATATTGGACATAAACAGCAAATCAGAGCAGCTTTCCGAAACAATCGATTCCATACGGAAAAAGTTTGGAAACAAAAGCATTATGCGCTCCCGTTTCCTGGAAAATGACGTTCCGTTTATGGTGCGTGGGGAGGATGAAATCAACGCAAATAAAACAAATATTATTTAGCAAAGATTACTCCTGATTCAAATGCGTGTTGCAAAAGGCGTTGCGAAACCGGGCGGGGCTGATAGCTTCATGGTACTGAAAAAATTTGATGAAGAGCTTCTCATCTTGATAGCCCAGCAAGGCCGCGACCTGTTTCACAGTCAGCGAGGTCGTCAGAAGATAGTTTTTCGCAGCGCTTATCTTCTCAGCGTTGATATATTCCTTCAAACCCATGTGATAGGATTTGCGGAACAGCTTTCCGAGATAATCCTCATTGTAGCCAAAATGCACAGCGACTTCTTTTACGGTAATATTTCTATGGATATGAATCCGCACCCATTCGAACAGTTCCCCCGCCAGAGCGGAGCGTGATTCCGGCTGCATGGTCTGCAGATAGGCAAGCTCTGAAACGATGGAGGCGGCGGACAGGTCTTTTGCCGCCGCGCTGTACCCAGGAGTGTGCGCAACGTGCAGCAGTTGTTTGAACAAGTTGTTCAGGCGGGAAGAATCAGCCGTATGAAAGAAGTCGGAAAGATGCAAAGGAAAGGAAGGGGCGGCATAAAAATGCATCCAGTAGAACGAGGTTTTCCCGAAAGACGGTCTACTTCCGAAATGCGTCTGGTCTGGATGAAGCAACAAAACATCACCGGAAGCCAGCTGGTAATCAGTACCGTTTGCCTGAAGATTAACCTGCCCCGCCAGAACGAGTATGATTTCATAGCTGTCTATCACCCGTCTGGGGTGCAGCCATTTTGCGGTTGTTTGAAAATGTCCACAGGACACGTAGGAGAAACGAGTGCAGTCGTCCAATACAATCATGTCGGATTTTCTCACCTTTTCTATCGATTTTGGCCTTGCGGCAGCCTTGTTGTGTTTATTATAATATAGGCATAAAATAAAGTCAACAGGAGGTATAGAGAAATGGAAGCATTGCGGAAAATACCTGTGGGAAAGGTGGAAATAGACAGCGGATTTTGGCAGAATCGTCAGAAAATCAACGCGGAGGTCACACTTGATATGGTTTTGAAGCGGTTAAAAGAGACGGGCCGAATTGATGCGATGGCGTGTAAATGGGAAGGGGGTGGCCCGGACGAAGGCGTACTGGCGTGGGATTCAGACGTGGCAAAGTGGATAGAAGCTGCGTCCTATATTCTGGAGCAAAAGAAGGATGATGCGCTGATACAGCAGATTGACAGTATTGTAGATGACATTGCAGCAAATCAGGAAGAGGACGGCTATTACAATCCCTATTATCAGGTGAAGGACAGGGCGGAACGGTTCGCGCACCGAAGAGGACATGAGCTGTACAGTGCGGGTCATCTGATGGAGGCCGCAGTGGCCTATTACACAGCAACGGGTAAGGATAAACTCCTGCGGTGTATGTGCAGATATGCCGATTATATTGAACAGGTATTTAAATTTGAGGGGAGTGCCTCCTTTGTAACACCCGGACATGAGGAAATTGAGCTTGCGCTGGTGAAACTGTATAAAGCCACGGGAGAGAAACGGTATCTGGAGCTGGCAAGGTTTTTCCTTGATCAGCGTGGATGCAATAAGAAAGATACCTGTATACACCCGAACTGGAGCAATTACTATGCACAGGATTATCTGCCTGTGCGGGCACAGCGCACCGCGGAGGGGCATGCGGTCCGCGCGCTGTATTTATACAGCGCAATGGCGGACGTGGGGCGGATTTGCGGGGACAAGGAACTGTTGATGGCCTGTGAGGTGTTGTTTGACAACATCACCCAAAGACGAATGTATGTAACCGGCGGCGTTGGGTCAGACTGGAACGGGGAAACCTTCACCGCCGATTATGACCTCCCGAACGAAACTGCATACGCGGAGACCTGCGCCGCAATCGCACTCTGCCTGTTCGGAGACCGAATGTGTCAGGCAGAGCCAAACGGAAAGTATGCGGATGCCGTAGAGCGTGCCATGTATAATGGGGTGTTGTCCGGCATATCACTGGATGGAAAAGCATTTTTTTATGAAAACCCACTGTCCGTCACACCGGAACTCCGGCGGAAAAACAAAGCCGTTTTAAAAACCATGCAGCATTATCCGCCGGTGCAGCGGCAGGAGGTCTTCGGCTGTTTCTGCTGTCCGCCGAATATCACCCGGTTTCTCGCGTCTGTCGGCAGCTTTATCTATTCCTGGTCGGAGGACACCTTGTTCGTACACCATTTTATAGGCAGCCATGCCGACTGCGGCGCTTTCCGAGTGAAGCAGGAAACACAGTACCCAACAGACGGAACCGTCAAACTCACGGTTGACGGAGGCGTATCGGTGGTTGCGGTCAGAATCCCGGCGTGGTGCGATAACAGCTTCCATATTGACAAAGCATATGAACTGCGGGATGGATATGCGTATATTGCGTTGAACGGTGCTAAAACAGTGGTAATTCAATTTGAAATACAGCCTGTGTGTGTGGAAGCCTCGCCCCATGTCCGGGAAAATGCAGGATGTGTTGCGGTATGCCGCGGTCCGGTTGTATATTGTCTGGAAGCGGTGGATAATGGGGAACATCTGTGGAATATTTCGATGAATGCGGACACCGAATTTCAGGAGGAATTTGACAGAGGGCTGTTCGTTCCAGTGCTTTATTGTGAAGGCTTCAAACGAAAAATATTGGAACAAGAAAGCCTCTACACGCCAGCCGGTAATGAACAGGAGGAAAAGGCGGACCTGCGGTTGATTCCTTACTTTGCCTTTGCAAACAGGGGCGAGAGCGAGATGACCGTTTGGATACGGCGGCATTCATAAGGGCCAATCAAGATGGAAAACAGCTGGACACAATGTCGGGTCCGGCTGTTTTTTCGTGTCTGAAGAGTATAATGGAAAGAGATAAAAATGGAGGTGGTCTCTGTGAATGCTTGCGGAACCCTTAAACGTTATAAAATGGTTATAAACAGCTATATTCATTCAATCGAGTTCTACAATTAAACCCGGTATTTTTTTCGTCCGTTGTCCGGTTGAAAAAATTGATAGCATTAGACTGCCACACATATTTGTATAAAAGTTACAAAATCACTTATATAAAATATACAATAATTCAGAAAAGAAAACAATAAACCACCATTAGATGAAGCCGTGGGAAATTTTGGGGCCTCTTGGACAAAACGCGCATTCTCTATTATAACCATTCAAATTCTGCGTTTTACGGCGTACAATTTTCGGACACAACAAACAGATTCTAATTTTTGATTGCAAATTGTTACGGAAATCGGTATAATTGATATCAATAAAATTAAACTTTTGAAAGAGGGTTATTCATGAAACGATTTTGTGCTATATTTGCAGCGGTATTAATTTTTGCAGGTGTGGGAGTGGACGCGGCGGGAGAACTGCCTCTGCGGGAAACCTTTGAATCAGCCGGGGCCAGTATTGCCTGGAACGGAGGTGTACAGCCCTCTATAACGATGGACTACCAAAAGGTACGGTTCGAGTTTACTGTAGGCAGCAATGAAATCGGCGTAGACGGAAGCATTTATAAAATGGAAGAGCCAGTCATGGTGCAGGACGATACATCGTATATTTCTCCGGACACAGTAGAACTGGTGGATAATTTGGTGCTGTACCACAATGCTGTGGTTGACGCCATGCAGGCAGACTATGATGAAATTCTTCCCTTAAGGGCGATTGATAAAACACAAGACGAGGTGTTGGTCGCGACCTGGCACCGGTATCCGGACAGCTATCCGGCTGGGCAGGAGGCAGAAATCAACCATGGGGAGGTCTGGGTTTTCACAGCAGAGGAAATCAAAGAGTGGAGTGCGAAACAGACGGAAACAGATAATATGGAGCTTCGTTTGCAGCAGCTAATTGGCTTACCCCCACAGAAAGGTTATACACATTTTTCCCTGTTGTGGGTCGAACCGGACGATTTATTCCGCCCATCACCAGACAATGAGATTGATGACACGACTGTCGGCCTGTCTTTCCCGGAGAATGCGGCAGAGGAATATCAGAACTGGTTTAACGGCAATATCCTATATTCCTATTACCCGCTCCGTTACCCGTGGACCCGCCTTGGTTATACCTACGACTGGGCGGACAACGGAACAGAATATGGCCTGTCGGAATTTATCATCCGCAATCATGCGAAGGTCCGCGTGGAAAAAACGTATTCGAATGAAGAGTTTTTCGACTATCTGACGCAATAATAGGAGGGGCATTATGGACAAAAAGCAGATGCACCGCCGGGTGTTCCTGGCGGAAACCGATTACATACCACTTGCCGTTAACGTAAAGGCACCACCACAGCCGTTTGAGGCTTATGACGCCATGCGGGATCCGGACAAGGCAATTGCGAACGCAGTTAATACCTATTCCTTGACGAAGCAGGTTGGTTCGGATGTTATTCCGATGATAGAGAGTAACTTTATGGAATGTCTGATTCCATCTATTTTTGGCGCGGAGGTGCATGTTGCGCCCGGCGGATTTATTGACGTGCGTCCGTTCATCAAAGATATCTATGAAACGGAAAAGCTTCATATTACCGACATTTACCGCGGTGAAATGGAAAATGCCATCCGCCATCTGGAGTATATCAAACAGAATGCGCCGGACTGGCTGTATGTGAATCCAACCCGTCCGATGTCACCGCTGGATTTTGCCGTGGTCATGCGCGGCGGAAATTTTTACATGGAGCTTGCAATGGAGCCGGAGCTGGCGGCAGCATTCATGGGGGAAATAGCGGATGTGACCATGCAAACGATAGACGTATTCAAAGACGTTATCGGGCAGCCGAAAGATGAATGTGCAACTGTGCGGGGATATATATTCCCGGGAATCCGTTTGACGGGTGATGCAATTGTCAATCTGTCTCCGGCAATGATTCAAGAGGTGATGTGCCCCCTCTATCAAAGGTTCACGGACCAATATAGCCATGTCATGCTCCATTATTGCTGTCTGCCCGCACCGTCGGGTCATGTCATCGGGGCGCTGAACAAGGGTGAAGGCGTGGCCTGGGTGGATAACTGGCAGGGCTATAAAACATTGTTCAACGGGGATGTTTTACAGAAACAGATAGGAATATGCACCGATGTGAAGAAGGAACAAATTCTAAGCGGGGAGTTGCTGGAGGATCCGTTTTTTACCCTGCAAGGAAGACCGTTGACAGCAAGCGTATCTGTTGATACAGTCGACGAGGGAAAACGCGTTTATGCAGCTTGGCGCGAGATGTGGGAAAAACAGGGGCGGACACCTGCAACAACAGCCCAGTAAACATGAATACATAAATATGATATACAAGTTAAGGAGGAAATGCGTATGAAAAGATTTTGCGCGGTCCTGATTGCGGGCTGCATGGCGTTGCAATGCGGAGTGGTGTCCTTTGCAGCAGAGCGGCAGAAGGGGGAAGAACCGGTGTATCACGATGGAAACCGGATGACGGACGAAGAGTTTTTAGGAAGGTGGGACGCTTCCTCCCAAGCATGGGAAATAACGGGGAAAATTGATTATTCGTACAACAACGAGCCATTGCTGAAGCAAGCGGAGCAACAGGTCAAAGAAGGCAATCTCAGCAGCGCGAAGGAAACGCTGCTGGAATATTATCAAAACCGCGAATTGAAGCACGCCACTTCGACAGCGCGTGATTCGGTGATAGCAAGGGTCACCGCAGAGGGGATTTATACTTCTGAAACACCTGGTATCGCCATTTTTCCAATGACAAAGGCGGAGCAGTGGTATGAGTTTGACGTGACAAAACACGTCAGCAACGGCGGCGGGGCGCTTGCGTTTTTGCTGCACTCCATCAACCGGGATTTTGGGGAAGAGGGCAGTGAGCAAACTGTGAGCATTGCCTCAAAGGAATCGGAACATCCTGCTTATCTGGTTGTAAAACAGGAGACAAAGGAAACAACAATTCCGGTAGACGGGGACATGTATATCCGCGGCGGTGCATACCGGGAACAGAATTTCGGCGGCGAGAAAGAACTGTTCGTCAGCGAGTGGTGGCCCTCTGAAACAACAGAGTTGGAATTGAGTGAATCTCCAGTTAGCTCCGGAACGCGGCAGGCCCATTTGAAATTCGATATGAACAGCCTTGACCCAAATGAAAAGATTGTAAGCGCAACACTGCACT
Source organism: uncultured Eubacteriales bacterium (assembly GCA_902478395.1). Lineage (GTDB taxonomy): Bacteria > Bacillota > Clostridia > UBA1381 > UBA9506 > CABSKZ01. The sequence continues at coordinate 26,490 of CABSKZ010000002.1, forward strand.
TCTATGGAAAATCAACGGAGGAAGGCAAAGAAATCGCGCTGTTCAAATCAGTGGATAACGCGTGGGCAGAAAATGAAATCACATGGGATTCCTTCCCGGTGCGCGTCCTGTCATACCGTGGAATCCCTGGGGAATATGACTGGCGCAAACCGAGAAAGGCGCACGACCAGTTTTTCAATGTCAATTGCCGTTTCTGGTATACGCCAAAGATGTTTGTTGAAACAAACGAGACAAAAGATCCCTGGTATGCGCGCCGGGCAGTCGAAATTTTTCTGGATTTCATCGAGGACAACGGCGGCCTCACCTATGATTGGTATGACCTGGAAAAACGCCTGAATGCAGCGTTTCGGGGCGATCCATATTCCCAGCAGTGTTTCTGGGGAGCGCTGGAGTCAGATAGAATCTGCCGGGAGGCGGGGAGCGGAGCGGTGCTGAACGGCGAGGGATTTTTGTCCATGCTGAAATTCATGTGGCAGGAGCCGGAAGCGATGTGCGGTCCCTTAATGGAGGGGCAGATTAATATCAACGGCCTGGCGTTCGCTATCGATTCCCTGCTGCGGTACTGCACCTATTTCCCCGAATTTTCTGGAAGGGAAAAATGGGTAGAGGAGACAGAGAAGCGCATTATTGATTTTGTGACAGAAGGATGCTATCCGGACGGCGGATACCGGGAATCTACCAGTAATTATGACGCGGGTGTTCTCAATTCTATGAGCAATTTTTATGATATTGTAAAAGTCGGCGATTTGACAATTCCACAGGAATTCACCGATATGTACCACAAGCTCGGCGTATCCCTGATGGGTCTCTCCCAGCTGGATAAACAACAGTTCCAGTGGGGGGACGGCGGCTCGTATAACAATATGCGGCAGGTGCTTAAACGGGTCGGCGAAAATACCGGAGATGCAGAATTGCTCTATTATGGGACAGACGGAGAAGAAGGAACCGCGCCGTCCTTCACTTCGTTTTACCTGCCGATCTCCAAAATGGGCAGTATGCGGTCCGGCTGGGATGAAGAAACAGACGTACAGTCCTTTTTGATCGGCAGAATCGGCGGAAGCCATTCGCACCGGCATATGAATCAGATGAACGTGTTTGGATACGGCAGGCTTCTATTGGGAGACACAGGAAAATCCTCATACGACGCGCGCCATCCGGCTGTTGCCTGGCAGAGTGACCGCACGGAATCGCATAACTCCGTTGAGGTGAATGAAAAAGGGCAGAATTCGACCACGCCGGAAGGCGGCTCCATGTACAAAGAGTCCGATACGGATATGTATATGAACGATCGGATTGACACCTATACCGGAACCTCCCGCGCTTATGACGAGGCGGTTCACACCCGGAAGGTAACCTTTGTAAAGAACCAGAAGTTTTTTATCGTGTCCGACTTCATGGTGCCGACCGATAAAATGCCGGAGGGTGGAAACAGCTATAACCAGACCTGGCATTTCACGAATATGGCAAATCCGACGATTGATGAAGCGACAGGGACGGTTCAGACAAATTTTGAAGCGGGAGGAAATATTTCTGTAATCCCTGTGGCTAAGGATAAATTGGATTCCGCAACGCTGGATCCAAATCCACTGGAGCTTCAACATGCTTCGTATAAGGTTCGTTCCAGCCAGCCGGTCAATTTTAATACCATCTTATATCCTGTAAATGGAAAGGCAGTGGGCATTGCGGTTGAAGACCTAGCTGTAGACAGTGCCGATAACAGCGCCGCGGCATTTACATTCACGCTTCCCAGCGGGGAGCCGGCGATGTATTATGCCAGCAGTGACGCGGGAAAAGCACATAAATTCGGTGACTATACGGTGACAGCAGGAACCTTTTATACAGAGGAGGGGAAGGAAGAAATCCTGATTTCAGCAAGCGACCTGACCTCTGTTTACAGCGGGGAACAGTTGGAACTGGAAGTCTCCCGCCCAATTAAGGACGTTGCAGTATCCAGCGACGGAAGTACAGCGGCAGTGAGCAGCTCGGACCTCTGGGCAGGGGATACATTGAGGTTTTATGCGGGAAATGAAATTAAGAAAGTAGTGCTGAATGGAAACGAAGTTCCGTTTACCGTACAGGATGGGATAGCCACAATAAACGGAGTTGGAGAAATGCCGCCTCCCGAGGAGCCATATGACCCAGCACGTCCAGTGTCCATGCAATATATGAACGGTTATGAGGACGGGACCTTCCGTCCGCAGAATCCAATCACGCGTGCGGAGGCAGCGAAGATTATCGCGTTGCTTTCGGGAACCTTTGAAAAAACGACGACATATCGGAATCCGTTCAGCGACGTTGCGGTTGGCACATGGTTTGCCGGCTATGTTGGATTTTCCAGCGGTAAGGGGTTGGTAAACGGCTATGATGACGGAACCTTCCGTCCGGAAGCGCCTATAATCCGCGCAGAGTTTGCAGCGGCGATTGCCCGCATGGCCGAAATTTCGCCGGCAGAGGGAGAATCGGGTTTTGCCGATACCGCAGGAAGCTGGGCGGACGGTTATGTCAAAGCAATGTCAGAGAAAGAAATTATTAATGGCTATGATGACGGATTGTTCCACCCGAACCAGCCGATTACCCGAGCCGAAGCAGTTAAGGTGGTAAACAGCGCGATGGGAATCGAGCCCGATAAAGAGAAAATCAACAGCAGTTCATTCCGGTTTGCGGATCTGGATGAAACACATTGGGCATTTTATGATGTTATGCAGGCTGCTGAAAAATAATTGAAGATAAAAACATGTTCAAACCGCCCGTTTGCCAGTAACCGGTAAGCGGGCGGTTCCATTAGTTCAAGTAGTATTTATCGGAAAAAGCGGGGGCTGGGAGCCGGCAAACCGCACTCTAGCAATCCCTTCAGGTGTGGTATTGGCAAACACTGTCGTATTGGCTTTTTTTCGTGAAAGCCCGTATATTTGTATTGCATATTATAAATTTAGAACACAAAAATAACCCCGGTGCACAAACATCGGGGCTAACCATCCATTTTTCCTATTTTTTTAATTCTTCCATGCAGGCAGGGCAAACATTCTTGCCTTTAAATACAAATACATCTTTTGCATTGCCGCAAAA
>CABSKZ010000003.1 GCA_902478395.1 uncultured Eubacteriales bacterium
GGGAAGAACTGATGAAGAAAACACACAAAATTACTACTGTTTTTTACCACATTTTCTGCATCGCGCTTTCCTTCGTGATGCTCTACCCGCTTTTGTGGCTGCTGTCAAGCTCTTTTAAAGACAGCACGGACGTATTCGCGAGCAGCTACTCACTAATCCCGCAGAAATGGAATTTTTCAAACTACGCCATTGGCTGGGAAGGGTTTGGAGGCATTAGCTTTGGTGTATTCTTTAAAAACACACTGTTCCTGGTGATTATTCAGACGATCGGCGCGGTAATTTCCGCAGTTATGGTGGCTTACGGGTTTGCCCGCATCAAATTTGCGGGCAGTAAGTTCCTGTTCGGCCTAATGCTGGTCACCATGATGATACCGTACCAGATCATCATGATTCCGCAATTTGTCATGTTTCATAACTTCGGGTGGGTCAACACTTATTTGCCTATGATACTTCCGGCTTTCACCGGCCGCGTGTTCGATGTGTTCCTGCTTGTGCAGTTCATTAAGGGGATTCCGTATGAGATGGACGAAGCCGCGGTCATTGACGGTTGTAATGAGTTTACGAAATTCACCAGAATCATCTTTCCGCTGATTAAACCGGCAATCGTAACGGTGTTTATCTTCAATTTCTACCTGCGGTGGGATGATTTCATGGGTCCGCTGATTTACTTAAATTCGCCGGAGAAATATACGATTTCCCTGGCGCTCCGGGCGTTTGCGGATTCCATGTCGGCAGTCAACTGGGGGGCGATGTTCGCAATGTCCTTTCTCAGCCTGCTGCCGGTTATCATTATCTACCTGGTTGCCCAGGATAATATCACAGAGGGGATTGCAACAACCGGCCTTAAGGCCTGATGGGAGGGATATTACGGATGAAAAAAATACTGGCTACGCTGCTGGCACTGGTGCTGTTGATGCCTCAGTTTGTTTTTGCAAATGATGCGGCTGATTTGGCCGCTGCTGCCGGACAAATTGACGCGGCGTTCCTCGAGGAACGGACACAGGATGGAATCATCTCACTTCCGGAAGATTTAGGTAACGGCATTACAGCACGCTGGCATTCGGAAAGCCCCGCACTTGCGGTGACGGGCGGCAGTGCGTTGCTTGTGCCGCAGAAGGAAAATGCGTTGTCTGCGCTGACGGTAACGTTGCAAAAAGGTGCAGAGATGCTGGACAAAACAGTGGAAATAACTATTCCGGCACGTTCTGTTTCAGTTCAGGACTGCGCCTTTGGAGAAGGTTTTGCATCCTTTACCGCATTTCCGGATACATGGGAAAGAGTCAGCGCCAATGAAGGGGATATTGCGGTCGTAGAAGATCCGAAGGATGCTGATAACCAATGTTTGTTGCTGGATAACAGCACTTCCGGAGCGGAGACAAAGGTGACGGTAAAGCTGCCGGAACCGGTAAAAGCGACGGCAGAAAATCCGATTGTGATAGCGGAATACCGCTTTATGAATACTGTCGGACTGGTCAACCTGATGTACCTGTACGGCGGCTCGAATGGCAGTTCCATTCCAGTTAATATGAATATCTATAATGATTACGCCTACGCACAGACCTCAGAAGGCAATGAAACGTTTTTGCGTCCGTGGGTAGCAGACACTTGGTACACCGTGCGGGTGGAGCTTGACAACAGCACCAAGCGGTTCGATCTGTACCTGGACGGGGAATTGAAGCTTGAAAATCGTCCGTTTCGGATTGCCGGCGCAGATTCTGTTTCCTCGTTTCTCATAGCCCGCACGGTGAACCGCAACGGCAAGGTTTACTATGATGATTTTAAGGTTTATGCCGACCCATATTACCTGCTGGACAGCGCGGTGAATTCGATTGTTACGGAGAATCTGGAATCCATAACAGGCGCGCTGTCTTTGCCGCAAACAGTTGGCGGTTATCCTGTCACATGGTTTTCGTCAGACGAAAGCATCATAGCGCCGGATGGCACGGTGAACCGTCCGTTAGGAGAGGACCGCGATGTTTTGTTGACGGCGATTGTTGAAGCGGACGGACTGCGTACCGCCAGACACTTCAAGGCACACGTCGTGGGACGCGAGGTGTTTGACGATCCGGATGAACAGCTGGTGAACGATGACGCGGCGCTGCTGAACATCAATGAGATCACCGCTCCGCAGGATCCGGGTGCGGTTACGGAGGATTTGGTGCTTCCAAGCACCAGCGCAAACGGCGCGGATATCGTTTGGTCCAGCTCCAATATGGAAGCGGCTGCTGTGACAGCAGGCAAGGCATACATAGTTAGAGGAAAAGCCGACGTACAAGTAACCCTGACAGCAAGCGTGGAAAAAAACGGTTACCAAGCGGTGCGCTCTTTTCTAATTACAATAAAGAAAATGGAAGACTTTTCTGGTCCATACCTCTTTTCAGAGGATTTCGAAACCGTTACGGATTTTGATTTGGAGGACCCGCGCCCCAAATATGAACTCACCACAACAAACGGTTCCGTTCAAATTGCGGACGGTGCAGGAACTAACGGCTCCCGCGGTGTGCAATTCCATTCTGAGAACGCAGACGGCAACAACGCGCAGCTGCACCTGTATACGGACGACGCAACAGGAACTGTTATCCTTGAGGCAGATGTGCTCAACCGGAATGGGACATCGTGCAACGTATTCTATACGTATGGGGATTCCTCATTGTTCGCCAACATGAATATGGCAAACAGGCTGGTAGTCAGAAACGGGGATGCAGATTTAATTGCGGTTGCTTCGATGCCCATCAATACCTGGTACAAAATCCGCCTGGTGTGTGAACTAAACAAAAAGGTCTACGCTGTGTATGTGGACATGGACGGCGACGGTGTGCCGGAACTGGTTCAGGACGGATTGAAATGCCGGATGGAAGCGGCAAAAATCAATCATTTGCTGTTTGGCGGAGCAAAAAATGTCGATTTGCAGCTGGACAACTTAAAAATATACCAGGACCCGTTTTTCCCGGCAGAGGATGCCGCGCAGAAGCTGGACCTGGGGCGGATTGACAGTCTGGAGGGTGACCTGCTCCTGCCCAAAACGCAGGATAATGGCGTAACCATTAGCTGGATATCGTCCGACCCGCAGACGATTGATTCAGAAGGAAAAGTTACGCGCCCGTCCAGCAGCGGAGAGGATAAAAATGTAACGTTGTATGGAATATTTGAAAAGAACGGCTACCGGATTATCAAACAATACCAAGCTACGGTGCTGCGGAGCAAGACGGACAGGGAAGCAGTAGACGCGGACGCAGCGGCGCTCTTAGTGCCGGATGCAGATTACCTGATACACGACCTGCTCCTTCCGAAAAGCGGGCAGAACGAAACGACTGTTTCATGGCAGAGCAGCAATGAGGCGGTTCTTTCTTCTGACGGTAAGGTTACCCGTCCGGTTTATCACGATGGGAAAAGCGTACAGCTGACTCTTACGGCAACTGTTACAAAAAATCAGGAAACAGCGCAGCGGCAGTTTACAATATCGGTTCCAGAGATGAATTATGCGCTTGACGGCGTGGCTTCGGCCAGCACCAATGGTGCGTCATCTTTTCTGGCGATAGACGGGAAGGAGGAAACAGGCTGGAGTCCTTCAGAAGGGGACCGTTCGCCCTATCTGTTGCTGGAACTGAAAAACACACAACAAATCGACTTTCTGCAGGCAAATGCAAGCATACAGCCGGAGTCTGTCATGGTATCAGACAGCGGGCAGAACTACACAGCGGTAGGTACAGAATTTCCGGCGCGTTCCGTCAAATTTATAAAGATCACATTCCCGGCGAATTCCAAACCGGTGTTATATGAAATCGGCGCATACTGCCGGGGCGGAGAGGCAAACCCGGCAAAGGCAGACGCGGACAAACTGGTTTTGAAAAATACCGACAGGGTAACGGCGGATCTGAAACTGCCTGCCAAGGGAGAAGGCGGAAGTGATATTATATGGACCTCTTCCAACCATTCTTGTCTGACCGATGACGGCAAGGTTATTCGTCCTGTATCCGGGAACGCGTATGCTCTGCTGACCGCGAAACTAAAAAATGGTGTATATGAAGCGGTTAAAACGTTTGACATCACTGTACTTGGCTTGTCCGACGGCGGCTCGTCTTCTGGTGGCGGTGGCGGAGGAGGGGGCGGAAACCGGCCGGTAGGGCCGAACTTGTCCGGCAGTGTCAATTCCTCCGCAGAGCCAGCCGCAACACCTGCGCCAGAAGCACCAAAATTTGTGGATGTATCAGAAGGACAATGGTATTATACCTATATTTCCCGTCTGGCACAGGATAATTTACTGTCTGGGGTTGGTGACGGAACGTTTGAGCCGGACCGCGCGATGAACCGGGCGGAGTTTGTCAAACTGCTGGCGGAATGTTTCGGGTTAGAAGGCGGTGAAGGGCTGTCTTTCTCTGATGTCAGCCCGGACGCATGGTACTATTCCAGCCTTGCCGCTGCATACAGCCGCGGTATTGTCAAGGGCGTGGATGACACCAGCTTCGGCCCGTCAGAGAAAATTTCACGACAGGATATGGCAGTCATGACAGCGCGTGCGCTGGCATTGCCGTTAGCGGAGGCTGGCAAGCTGCCGAACGATTTTGATACTGTTTCACTCTACGCACAGGACGCAGTGAAAGCGCTTTTCGAGAAAGCGATTCTGGAAGGGGACGAAAACGGGAACTTCCGGCCGCACGACTTGGTTACAAGGGCGCAGGCAGCAAAGATTATGTACTGTATCAAATATGGAAAGGGGGAATGACAGCATGAAAAATAAATTTGCATTTCATTTTCACGCGGTCATCGCTCTTACCGTTGTGTTTACCCTTCTATCAGGTATGGCTTGTTTCGCTTCGGATAACCCGGACGCAGAGGATTATAACCGAATGAGCGACGCAGATTTCTTTGGCGCTTGGGACGCGGAACAGCAGGTTTGGACCAATCCCGGTGCGCTCAACTACGAATATTCAGAGGACCTGGGTCTGACGGAGGAGTTTGTAAAGGCGGGCGACTACAGCGGGGCGAGGCAGGCACTGCTGTACTACTACCGCAACCGCAGCCTTGCGCCGGATTTCCGACAGGGAAGGCTAGACGCGAAAAACGCGGTTCTGTCTATGAATGATATTTTGCATTTTGAATGTACGCCCATTGAGTTTTTTTCCGTAAAAAATGGCGCGGACTGGTACAAATTTGATGTGACAAACACCTCAGACGCATTTTTACTTGCCTCATTTGAAAAGTCGGACGCAGTTACCTCCGTTTCCAGCAGGGAGAGCGAGCAAAAACCGTATCTCGTCGTGGAACAGGGTGGTGTGAAAACGACGCTCTACCCGCAGAAAGATACGTATCTGGACTGCGGAAACCCGGATGTATCTTTTGGCGGGGAACCATATATGCTGGTTTCAGACAATGGCGCGGGCTACAATGAGGCAACAAAACAAATTTACCTCCGGTTCGACTTCAACCAGATAGACCGCGCACAGCCAGTTGATAAGGCAACACTCTATTTGTATATGGAGACGGAAGTAGACGAGCATGAACTGATGCTGTTCACGTCTGCGGAGAAAACATGGACAGAGTCGGACTGCTGGAACGATATTTCTGTTCGGGTCGCCTCATGGAAAGACATCCCCGGAGGATTCGACTGGCAGAGATCCAATACTTCTGTCGGCCAGTATGTCGATGTTACCATGCGGCTTTTACCAATGGAACCGCTGGTATCCAGCTATATCTATAATAAGGATGAGGAATATGCAAAGCACGGAATCCGCCTGATGCTCGACTTCATCAAAGACAATGGCGGGCTGTACTATGATACGAACCCATCTGTGCGGACGGCGGGGCTTGAGGCGGGTTTCCGCGGGGGCAACGCATTAAACACGTTTTTTGTATTCCTAAATTCCCCATATATGACGCCGGAGGCTGCTGCAAGCATGCTAAAATACTTCGAGCGCGAGGCGGAAGGCTTCTCCATGGAGAAATTTTTTGACTCCTTCTACAATGGCGGAGGCTATCAGATGGCATCCTTTATGAACCTGATAACCTATTTTCCGGAATTCCGGCTGAATGAAGGCTGGAAGAGTACAGCCACCATCCGGCTCGACCGACTTTCAAAGGATTTGGTGCGTAACGACGGGACATATCTGGAAGCGACCAGCGGCTATGCCGATGGGGTTTTGGGGACCTTCACGACCGCGATAGAACTTGCAAGAAAAGCGGATATTCCACTTTCAGACGAATTTATGGAGCGTTATGAGAAGTTCGCCAGATACATTATGGGAACTGCCACCCCGCTCGGCAAGGAACCGGACTGGGGCGATGGCGGCGCCGCGTCGGTCAGAAACAGAATCTACGGTTGTGGTGAGATTCTGGACGATGAGGAGATGCTGTACTTCGGCTCTGCTGGCGGGGAGGGGAAAACGCCTTCCTATACCTCCGTCTATTTTCCAGACGGCAAGATTGCCGCAATGCGGACAGGGTGGAATGAGGACGACGCGTATGCTTTTATTATCGGCCGCGTCGGCAGTTCGCATTCCCACACGCATACCATGGCGCTGGAGGCATATGCCTATGGCAGGTATCTGTTGACGGATACGGGGATGACGAGTTACGTTACGACGCACCCTCATTTCACGTGGCAGCGGACGCGTGCGGCAGCACACAATACGGTGGAAATCAATGAAACATCACCGCAGGCGCCATTTAATGAAACGGGTGCAAGCTTGTCTCAAGCAGATATGAAGCTCAATGAAACGTTTGACTTCTTCTCCGGCGTTACGGAGGGGACAGAGGGCTATAAGCACTACCGCAACGTTCTGTTTTTGAAAAACAGGAAAATGTGGCTCGTGTCGGATTATATATATGACATCAACGGTACGGTTCAGGTCAATCATTATACGCAGAACTGGCACATGATTTCCGATGCGAAGCCGTCTGTAGACCCGGAAACGCTTGCAGGCCGTTCCAACTACAGCACAGGGGCCAATATCCAGGTGGTACCGGTCAAGGATGAGAACATGTCGGTCCGGCTGGCGGACGGGATTGCCATGCAGCCTGGTGCGAACGCGAGAGACACGGCAGAGGCACAGTATATCGAAATTGCAAAGGATGTGGCCGGCGACGGCAGTTTTGACACGGTCCTCTATCCGACCAAGAGCAACTATGGCGCGGCAAATATTTCGACAGAGCGCATAGCAATGCCAGTAGCGCCGGAAAAGGCCTCGGCTTACCGCATTAAGGCCAGTGACAACAGTTTTGCCGGAACGTATTTTATTTCTAATGAACCGGTTCCTGTTAAACGGACCTTCGGCGCGTATACTGCACAGGCCAAAAATATCTATATTGAAACAAATTCCTCCGGTAAGGAAAGCTACCTTTGCGGTACGGGAATCCAGTCGGTTGAATCGGCTTCCGGCATTCTGCTTTCCGGCTCTGTAAAACTGGAAAATCTGTCCGCTTCCATTGGCGGAGGACGTGCGGAGCTATACACCGGGGAGTCCTTCGACCCCGCGGCAGACTTTCTGAAGCTGCGCGCTCCCAGTGTGGAGAAGGTGTATTTAAACGGGAAAGAAACTTCGTTCGGCAGGCAGGGAGACCTCGTTGTTGTCGGAAAGTGTGACGAGGAGATGGACGAGCCGGACAAACCAGAAACACCTGGCGGCAGCACCTCCGGTCCTTCCGTACCCAGCAAGGGGAATGGAGGAACACAGCACGTTTCCAAGCCGGCTTCGGATATAAACGGCGGGGAAATAGTCCAGCCAGAAACGCCGGCAGAACCGTCTGTTCCAGTGTTCGCAGACGTCCAGAATCACTGGGCCAAAGCTGCTGTGGAAAAAATGCTGCGTTTAGGCGTCGTAACAGGCAACACGAACGGCCTGTTCGAACCGGATGGCGCAGTGACGAGGGCGCAGCTTGCCGTAATGGCGGCAAAGCTGCTCAAGCTGGAGTTGAAGCCCTACAGCGGCAGCTTTGACGATGTTTTAGAGGGCGTCTGGTTTACGCCATATATCGAAGCGCTGTCAGACGCGGGGGTGGTTTCCGGAGACGGGAAACTCTTCCGTCCGAACGACGTAGTCAGCCGGCAGGAAGCGGCGAAAATCTTGGTAGGAGCATACGAAATGCTGAAGCCCAACGCGGTGGGAACGGAGGAGGTTTCATTCTCTGACAGTGCGTCGTTTGACAGATGGGCTGTTCCCTATATCCAAAAAGCGGCGGCCTGCGGTTTGATCAACGGCTTCCCGGATGGGACCTTCCGCCCGGGTGAAACAATGAGCCGCGCACAGGCTGTTACGGTTTTCAGCAATTTCACAGATTAAATTGAAAAGGGGTACCGAATATGAAAAAAATAATTTCTTTGGTCCTGGCTTTCTCTTTGATAACCGCATCAATGGTCTGCGTGTCTGCGCAGCCCGGAGATTTTCCGCAGGAGCCTGCGGAGGAACTGGTATACGCGGCGGATTTTTCTAAGCCGCTCCCCACAGAAGAAAACGATATTACCCCATATTGGACGCTGGACCAATCCGGCGGCAGTGTCAACACAGCAAACGGCCAGTTTGTGATGGAACGGACTGCAAATGAAGGTACTACAAAGGCTTCCCTCAATTTGCCGCAGCCGGCAGAGCCTTCTGCCGGGAAAGAAATCGTCGTAGTGGACACGCGCTTCCAAAGCAGCGGAGCGATGCCAACCACCAACTTCTTATTTATGTACGATGCAACCGACCCAGAGCATGAAAGGCTGGCGGTTTCAAACAACATTTATCAGAAAAATTTTCTGTATACGACAAATGATTCCGCCATACACCTGATAGAGCCGGTGTCGGATACCGCGTGGTATGATATACAGTATTATATCGATATCGCCGCAGAAACATTTGACGTTGTAGTTGACGGAAAGCGCGTGAAAACAAGCTTGCCATACCGTGGTTCAGGTATTAAAAGAATAACGCGCCTGTATTTTGACAAAAGCGGCGGCAATCTCGGCAAGCTGCTTCTTGACCGTTTGAATGTCAGCACTATGAGCAGAGCGGCGTATGAGGCGATGTTCTCCTATGGAGAAATTTATTATGAAGAGGGATTTGACAAGCCGCTGAATACAACAGATAAAACGCGGCCTTACTGGTCGGTGAACGAAGCGGGTGGAAGCATCGCCGCAGAGAATGGAATTTTTACGCTGAGCCGGACGGAAAACGTCGGCACGACGGAGGCGAAGCTTATTTTCCCAAACCTGCTTCCAAAGCCGGAGACCGGGAAAAAGCTTGTGGTTGAATCGAAGCTGCGTTTCAGCACAACCTCTGCCGCGAATCATTTTTACGCTTATATGAAGGAAAATGCTGCCGGCGGGGAATCGGCGCCGCTGAAAGGGATAATATACAACGGAAACGCCATTGTGAACAACGACGGGGCTGCTGTCTACATCAAGCCTATCAATCCGGGGCAGTGGTACCAGGTGAAGTACATATACGACCCGTCGAACGGGACGTGGGATATCTTGACCGACGGGAAGTGCATGGTCCGCGGTGCGTGGGACAACTCTGCGGCAGGCGTAAAGGATAAAGCGCTGGCACTCAGCAGCCTGCTGTTCCAGAAAGCGGCAGCAAACTTGGGCGATATCAGCCTGGACGATTTGAAAATCTATTCCACCGGCGGCGCAGTCCGGCTGGGTTTCGGTGAGCATGAGCTGAACAGCGGGTTCTATTCGAGCACCATCACCAAGACCAACGGAAAGATTGAACTTGTTGAAGAGGACGGCAACAAATGCCTGCTGGTAGAACAGACCTCCTCCGCGGCGGAAACAACGCGGCTGGACTTGAACATTCCTCCGGTTTATGCTGCTGCGGGCCATCCCTACATTGTGCTGGAGGGCCGGTATAAAAACACAGGCGGGCAGAACACCGAATTGACGATGATTAGCGGCAATGCCAAGGGCTCGAGCGTCCTCACGAATTTCCGCTCTTACAACAATTTCCTGTATGTAACGGACAACAACAATACCACGACGAAGGTGCAGGAGCCATACAGCGCGGATAAGTGGTATTTTGTGCAGTTTATCATCAACACGTCGGACCCTGCCAAGGTCACCTTTGACGTATTTGTCAACGGTGTAAAGAAACAGTCAAACGTAACGGCAAGAATCCCGTCGACGGACTGCATCAATATGCTCACCTTCCTGAAATCAAGCGCTGGGCCGAGCAAGCTGTTTGTGGACCAAATGAATGTCTATAATGCGACAGAAGCGATTATTTCCGATATCGAGATTTCGGGCGGTGTTTCCTATGCGCCGGGAAACAACGGGGTGCTTTCCGCAGCAGTGAAGGACAATACGGGGGCAAATGTGGAAAAAACGGTTTCATTCTCCCTGAAGGAAGCATATGAAGGGGTAAGCGTTTCAGAAAACGGTGAAATTACGGTAGATGCGGCGGCAAAGCCCGGGGTATTCACGGTTTTGGCGCAGGCGGAGGCGAATGGCTCCGTATTTACGAAGGAAACCGCGGTTAGGGTTACGAGCGATACCGAACCGTTCCGGCTGCTGTCCTCCAATGTGAATACGCAGGCGGCATCCTTCCGGCTGGCATCCCTGTCCGCGCAGGAGCATGGTTTATGGGTGTGGGTTGCAGTTTATGCGCCGGACAAAACACTCAAAGCAGTTTTGCCCTGTACGCCGGCATTTGACAATTTTATTTGGAATGCCAATGTTTCCCTTGCTGGAGCCGCTTCCCCAGACGATACCGTAAAGGTATTTTTCTGGGAGAATACGGATACCATGAAACCCTATTTTGCCGCATCCGGCAATGAAACACTATCCTGATGTCAAAGACTTGGGGGGAACCGAACTTGAAAAAAAGACTATTCATATGTTTACTGGCGACTATATTTGCGCTGCTGCCGCTTCCGGCAGCAGCGGCTGAACCGGGGCCGAACATGAACCTGATGATATCGTTGGGCGTATTCCCGACTGATTTTACCGACGGGCAGGCGTATGCCACGCGCGCGGATTTTATTACGGCGGCTGTGAAGCTGTTTGGTTATGCGGAGGTTGCGAAAAATTGCAGCCAGCAGCGGTTTGATGATGTGGCACCGCAGAACGGAGCGTATTGCGATATCAATTTTGCAGCCCAGCAGGGCTACATCAGCGGAACCTCGGAACGTACTTTTTCACCGGACATGCCTGTTACGGATGTTCAGGCGGTAAAAGTGCTGCTGTCCATGCTGGGGTATGATATTCTAGCGCGGCAAAAGGGCGGTTACCCGTCGGGATATATCCTTGTGGCGAACCAGACCCAGCTGGTGCGCGGAGTGGATTTTACAGGCGGGGAAGCGCTGACCATAGAACAGCTTGCGCTGCTGTTTAAAAACTGCCTGAGCGTGCGGCTGGTAACGGCCTATACGGCGGAAGGAAAAGATTATTTTGAAACCACAGATGAAACACTGCTATCCCGTTTTGCGCTGAAAAAGGCGGAGGGAATTGTGGAAACCGCCGAGGCATATTCTGTTCTGCCCGGGAAAGGCTTCCGTAACAGCCGGGTACAAATCGGCGGCAAGGTCTATTTTAATGAAGGGCAGGACTTGGAACCGCTGCTTGGTAAAACAGTGGAGATATATTATGATGACTCGGACGGGGATGCTGTGCTCGCCGCCGTATCTGAAAAAAAGAATAAAAACAGCAGCATCACATTGGAGCGTGAAGATATTATCAAAACCGCTTCGGCAGGAGAAACGCTCCGGTATGAAATTGGGGAAAAAGAGGAAACAGCAGAACTTTCCCCAAATATGAAGGTTGTGTATAACGGGCGCGGATTGTCAGGCTACACCCAGCAGGAGCTGTATCCAGAGGGGGCGCGGCTGACCCTGCTCGACAATGATGGGGACCAGGCTTACGATATTCTTTTTGTACAGGATACCGTGATATTCCGTGTCAACAGTATCAATGTACCACAAGAAAAAATCTATATGGACAATGTGACCATTGATGGAAAACGTGAGTTGGATTTGGGCGCTGCGGATGCGTATGTTATCCGAAACAGCAGGGGTGAACCGGCGGCACTGGAATCGATTGAACAAGGCAGCTGGCTGTCTGCGGCAGTTTCCCGTGACTTTGGTGTGATTTCCCTTGTCGTTTTGGATCAGACCGTCACTGGAACAGTCGAAGCCATTTCTCAGAACACACATTCCATTACGGTTGACGGAACGGAATACCAGGTTCGCCAGGAGGCGTCTGGCGCTGCTATCCTGCCCGGGGAACTCCGGTTAGGAAGTGAATATACGTTCATTCTGGATGAAACAGGCAAGCTGTGCCGGATTGACGACGCAAAGGCGCAGGTGAAGCGGTATGGGTATATTATTGCAAAGAACCAGGAAGGCGGTATTTCCCAGAATATCTCCTTAAAGATTTTAACTGGAACGACGATTGAACGGGTCGAAGAATCAAACAGCACCTATTCCATGCAGGGCGGAGCTAGCCAGAAAATTTCAGTATTGAAGCTGGCGGACAAGGTTCGGCTCAACGGTTCGAGCAAGCTGGCGGGTGAGGTATACAGCAGCCTGCCGGATAAAAGCGTAATAGAATATACATTAAACGGCACCGGCGAAATCCGGAGCATGGAAACGGTAACCCAGTATTATGACCGGGGAGAACGGACCGCAAATTGTAGATCTAAGGTATTTGGCGGGGTCAGCGCTGGTGCGTTTGGCATGGACGAGGAAACCGTTGTGTTTTTTGTGCCGATCAGCGGTGAGGACGACGATTTTTATGCCAATATGAAAATTGTGGATAAAAAGAACTACGTCACCAGCAGCTTCGGATTTGACACGGAGAATTTCAGTGCGGATGCTTGCGTGATTGAACTAAATGTGGAAATAGACAGCCAAATCCAGTTTAATGACAAAACGCCGTTGTTTGCCCTGCAAACGATACAAAGGGGTTTGAATGAAGAAGGCGAAGAAATATTCAAGCTTTATGGTTATTTGAAGGGCGAATGGAAGGAACTCAAGTCCCGCGCCGGAAAAGCCGGTCTGGAACAGGAGCTTTCCCAGCTCGATTCAGGCGATATCTTGTACTATTCTACGGACAACCGCGGCGATGTAAACGCCGTGAAACGGATTGCGTCGCTCAATCTGTCCGACTCGCCGTACCATACAGGGGTCACCGGTTTGGAAGAAAGCATCTGGGGAACCATTACGAACACCCGCAGCAGTGTTTTGGAGCTTTATGGAGAGGACTATACCAATAACGTAGAGATAGCCGTTGGAACTGAGCAGATAACGGCAAAATCTGCGGTAGTTGAAGGGGCGGACTGCTATAGGTTTGATTACGCGAAAGGAACATATACGCCTGTGGCGTTTTCTGACCTTCCGCTGTACCAGAGCGGGTATGAGCGCGTTTTTGTTTACTCGCGGTCATCCATGGCGAAAATCATTGTTGCGGTAGAATAATTTTCAGGAGACAGATAACGGATGAAAGATGTATATGATAACGATGGACTCAATCAAGAGGGGTATATCAGGTGGGAGGACAGCGCCGCATGTGTGTTTGGCGGAGACATGCGCCTGATAGCCGAGGCTGTTACGAACCGGTATATGGCCGCTCATCCGGAGCGGCCATATGCGAACCGCGTATTTGTGGAAAGCGGCGCACAGCAGCTTTCAGACTACCGCTGGCGGTTTGATTTCAATCAAATCTTTCCTGACGCGCGGCTGGGACAGGTTTCTTATGTGTTTACGAAAATAATTTGTAAGCGGAAGCAGGGCTTCATCGCGTGGCTCAACACGAATTGTCCCGTGAAAATTTTTGTGAACGGTCAGCTGGCACATTCCTCTAACATTATTTTTGAAACCAACAGTGAAAAACAGGAAACGGTGGAGCTCCTATTGGAGCAGGGGACAAATCTGATTTGCCTCGAAGTGAAAAAGGTGAATTCAGGATTTTGCTGTGATTTTGGCGGGGCCTATGAAAAGTGGGGCGTCCTCAATTATCTTGTGCCGGTCACGGAGCGGGAGGGAATGTGGGGGTTTGTTTACACTGAACCTCTGGATAAGCCGCTTACGGGGATTCCCACCGACGTATTTTCTGAACGGAGTTTTGCGCAGCTGTTGTATCCGAGATTGGAAGCAAACCAGTATCAAGCACAGGAGGGAAGCTGGTATATTGCCAAAACCAATGTGTGTTGTTTCGGCTGTGCTCCATCTATGGTTATTTCCGCTAAAGCCGAGGTTGAATTGTACCAAAATGGAGACTGCATTGCTGCTCTGAAAGAGGGAGAACAAAAAAAGGTTGCGCTGGTGAACGGATTTTTGATTATAAAATGCGCAGCAAATGGCAGCGTAGACGGTTTTTTGATAGAAAATATTTTCGGCGCGTGGCTGCATTCTCCCCTTAATGTACAGGGAACAAAGGACAGCTTTATCTATATGGGGCCTTTCCTGCAGCCAGTTTCCATAGAAAAATTTGAGTCTAATCATACCGTGATTGACGGAAAATACTGGACCAGCCGATACAAGGATGGGGTAATCCGTCCATTTTTGGAAAATGAGCATTTCGGACGCTGGAATTATCCGCTTGGAGTGACACTCTACGGGTTCCTGAAGGCGGAAAAAGCGTTTGGATGCGCACGTGCGGGAATGTATGCGCGGAGCCATATCCGCCGCTGTACGGAGATGTACCATTACAGCCTGTGGGACAAGCAGCGGTATGTTGTACCCTATATCAACCATCAGATTACTGATATCGACATGCTCGACGATTGCGGCTCGTTTTCCAGTACCATGCTGGAAAGCGCTGGCATAGCGCCGGACAGATCACAGCGGGAAATTGCGGATATGGTTGCGGCCTATATGGCAGAAAAACAGGAGAAAACAGAAGAAGGCGGGTTCTGCCGTCTGTTTGCACATATGGAATTTATGCAGGAAACGCTGTGGGCCGACGATTTGTACATGAGTGTCCCGTTTTTGTGCCGTTACTACCGGTTGACGGGTGAACGGAAATATCTTTCCCTTGCCGCGCGTCAATATGAAATTTTCAAAAGATATCTCTGGCAGAAAGACACGGGACTCTTTTCTCACGTATACAGCATCCGGTACGGAAAATCCAACTTGATAGCGTGGGGGCGCGCAAACGGGTGGGCGTTGTTCTCCCTTTCCGAGCTTCTGATGATAATGGAGGAAACTGACCCGCTACGCCCGCCGTTAATTCGACTCTTTGGTGAATTGTGTGAAAGCCTGCTGCGTTATCAGGACAACGGCATGTGGCATCAGATTATAGACAGGATGGATTCCTACCGGGAAACCTCCTGCACTGCGATGCTGGCCGCGGCGTTTGCACGAGGCGTTGCCGGCGGTTGGCTTGAAGATACAGGCGGCCGCTACAGTGAAGCGGCATATTCAGCATGGCTGGCCATCTGCCGGGAGTGTATCGACGCCTGGGGAAATGTATACGGTGTATGTAAAGGAAGCGGTTTTTCTTTTGATATAAATTACTATAAAGATGAGCTGCAATGGGTAAAAAACGATACGCATGGAATCGGAATCGTACTGATTGCCGCGGCAGAGGTTCAAACAATGATGGGAATAGAAGTATTATAAGTGTGTAAGGCCTGTAGCTGAACAGGAAATGTTCGGCGCAGGTCTTTTTTTATTGCGCAATAAAAATCCCCGGCTATGCCGGGGTCATTCTATCAAACCGTATTTCATTTTTATCCGGTCCATTTTTTCTAACATCGGTTTTGCGATGACCAGAAGAAAAATTACCGTGGAAGCCGCATGGATGAGGTCGAAGGGAATCCCCTGCAAATAGGCTAGAAAAAACATCTCTGCGGTTGGTTGCCCTTGCGCGGTCAGCACAGAGGCGGGATTCATCAGTCCACCGTAAATCAAAAATGTAGCAAGCCCGCCGAAGATACACAGAGCGGGGGTTGTCCGGCGCAGCAGGCCCTTGCGGAACAGAACGCCAGCCAGAAAACCAATAATGCCGAAGCTGAACATTTGCCACGGGGTCAGCGGGCTTTGTCCAAAGAAAAAGTTTGAAACAAAACCGCTGACAGCCCCGACCATAAACCCGGCTTCGCCGCCAAAACAGACACCGGCGAGGATGACAAGCGCGACGACGGGTTTAAACTGCGGAACCATGAAAAAAGCAATGCGTCCCGTGACCGCGATAGCACACAGCACCGCAATGACGACGAGCTCACGCGCCTGTGGTTTGCGCCCCTCAAAAATCATCGCGAACGGGAGCATGGTTTCTAAAATAACCATTAGGCTGATAAAGTAATACTTCCGGTCGTCAAGGTAGTAGATGCCAAACCAAATCGTGAGCGGGATCGCAATCAGAATCATTAGTGCGGCAGTCAACGTCCGTTTTGATAGTTTCCGTTTTTCAACCGGGGTCTGGAGGAAAAAATCTTCTGGTTTTGGTGGGGGAGATGACGCCTTCTTTTTTGCCGGTTTAAACGGCGGCTTATCAGGTGGCTTTGGTGCGGCTCCGCCGCAGGCCCTAATGACATCCTCCGCTGTCACAGCCTGCGGAAGCGCGTGGCGCGCCATACGGTTTGCAGCGGTCGTATAGAAGCTGTTACCGGAAAAAAAGGCGCGCGGTGTGCCTTCTGTTACAATATTTCCGTCAAAAAACATGGCGCAGCGGTCCGCATACTGTGCGCAGAATTCCACGTCGTGCGACACCATGATTACCGTCGTGCCGCCCATCTGAAGCTGTTTCAGGATTCCTGCCAACTTTTGTTTGAAGTGGCTGTCTAGCCCCTTTGTCGGTTCGTCCAGCAGGAGAATTTCCGGCTCCAACAGCAGAACTTTTGCCAGCGCGGCGCGCTGCTGCTCCCCGCCGGATAAATCATACGGATGCATGGAGAGCAGGTTATCCAGTTCGCACAATGCACTGATATCCCCGATGCGTTGGGTCTGTTCCTCTTTTGGCAGATGGCGGCCGGAGAACATCTCATATAAGTCCTGCTCCACCGTCTTTTTCACAAAGAGCGCCTGCGGATTCTGCGGCAAAACGCCGAGCAGACCGTCAAAGCGTTCCTTATCGCTTATTTTATCCAAAGCGCGGCCAAAGAGAGAAACCTTGCCGCGGTATGGTTTTAAAATGCCGGATATGAGGGAAAGCGTCGTTGTTTTTCCGGTTCCGTTTCCACCGACGATAGCAAACAATTCGCCTTCTTTCACCGTCATGGAAAGTTGACGGACCACATCCGGGGCATCTTTTTCATATTTAAAGCAAACCTCCCGGAGTTCTACTGCGTTGCGGGATTTTGTAAAATCGGATATGGAATCCACTATCATTTCCGGCGACAGCTTCCGCATTTGAGAAAATTCATCCAGCCAGCTGCGGCCTTCCCGCACGGTTACCGGACAGTCCAGCGTATTTTCCACACCCGCATAAATGCGCATGGGGGTGGGCATGGAAAGGAACATATCGTGTCCCCGCTCCTTCAACCGCGCCCCGACCGCTCGGGGGGCGCCCGCTTCCAAAATTTTCCCACCGTCTATTACGACTACCCGGTCAGACATGGGGAGAACTTCCTCCAGCCGGTGTTCGCTGATGAGGATGGTCGTTCCCAGTTCGCGATTTATCCGCTGAAGCGTTTCCAGAAAATCTGTCGCGGCAATCGGGTCGAGTTGACTGGTTGGCTCGTCCAGAATCAATACACTCGGCTGCATCGCCATAACAGAGGCCAGATTCAACAGCTGTTTCTGACCGCCGGACAGGTCGGTCACGCTCTTGTGAAACCACGTCTGGATACCAAAAAAGCTAGCCATTTCCGCGACACGCAGACGGATTTCCGGTGTGGGGCATCCTAAGCTTTCCAGCCCGAACGCCAACTCATGCCAGACTTTGTCCGTCACAATCTGATTTTCCGGCGATTGCAGAACATACCCGATTTTTGCGGTCTGTGTCCGCTGGTCAATCGTATCCAGCGGCGTTCCCTCGAACAGAATGGTTCCGCTCCGTACTCCGTGCGGCGTTAAGACAGATTTCAGATGCCGCAGCAGCGTGGATTTCCCACAGCCTGATTTTCCGCACAGCGTGACGAATTCCCCCTGTTTGACAGTCAGGGATAAATCTGACAGGGCCGGTTTTTTCGTATCCGGATAGAAAAAGGTCAGATGTTCGATTGTAAAAGTTTCCACTTTCTATCCTCCCAGATATTCAAAATTACAGGCAGCAGGCTGAGCAGCAGATATGCCGCAATCACACTCGCTTCAAAGCCGCCCATTCCTGTCCATTTTATGGACGGAAAATAGCGGAACGAAACCGCGCCCATTCCCGCGCCGAACAGAACATAACCGCCAGTCAGGGCAATGGCAGCAAGCATAAACTTATCCCTTGAATCAAGACGAAAAATAGAAAATGCGGTGCGGCCTTTCAGCCCATAGCCGCGCGATCTCATAGAGTCCGCTGTTTCAATGGCGTTTTCCAGCGCCCAAGTCACCATAATGGACAGAATACGGATACCATGTCGTATCCGTTCCAGCAGTTTACCATTGGAAACGTCCCGCCCGACACATTTCTGTGCATTAGAAACGACACGGATCTGTGCCTTAAATTTTGGAACGAAGCGCAGCACCATGGAAAAAATCAGCGACAACGCCGGAATGATACGGCCAAACAGATAGATAAACTTGTCCGATGTCATGACCTCGTTGTAGCAGGAAAACCAGCACAGCACAGAAATAAGCATAGTGGATGCCGCCAAACCGTATAGTATGGATTCCAGTGTGATGGGGTTGCCGTTATGCAGGTAAAACAAAATGGTTACGCCCCGGTGGTTAAAAGCCGGGTTGATGAGTGCGGTAATTAGCAAAAGCGGCAGCATGAACTTCAGCTGAAACTGCAGCGCCCTGTTCCTCTTCAAATAAAACGCATACCCAAAGGAGCAGAGCAGGGAAATGAACAGACAATACGGGTGCAGAAAGAACATAGAAAACAGCAGTACCAGCGTAAAGTATAAAAAGTTGACTGCCGGGTGGCAGGAAGAAAACGAATCTTTCATCGCTGCTGCTGTCCCCCCTCGATATACCCGCCGATATCACGCCCGAGGTCACAGGTATAGATCCACTCTATCACATCGCCGTCTTTCAGCTGGTAGCGGCTGCAGCCATAGTTCGGAAACCAGCCGTTGACTTTGTACATCCACCCGGAAAGCTCGCCGCAGTCGAATTCGTACAGATTGTGGATGCCCTCAATATAAGCAGAATTAAAAGCGGGTGTTTTGACGAATTCAAGATGAATTTTGCTTCGCTTCGTTTCACGCTGCAACACATTGAACACCGATTCGCCTTCGTGGAAGGTTACGCTTGTCTGCGGCAGGATGACACCGTCTTCCGGGACCAATTCCCGCTTGTCCGGATTTAAGCTAGCCGTGTTTGTGAGCAACGTTTTGCAGGTGATTGACATCGTGCAGGTCATTACGCTGTCTGTCTGCTGAACGTCCTGCGGTTCGACCGGAACGGGCTTATCGGAAGGAACCGGTTCGGTTTGGAACTGGTCCTTCCCTGTGTCCGCGTTAATTTTTTGCGTGGGCGCAGCTGTTTTTACCGACGGGGATGCAGTCGGTTCAGGCATTGCACTGGAGGGAGCTGAAGGCGATGCAACCTGTTCGGCAGTAAAAGTGGGCTCAGGGGTGGGAGCGGCAGTGGTATCCGCCGCGAGCGTGTCCGCTCGTCCGCTCTTGTTCGCGTAGTTGCCTCCCCAGAAGAACGCAATGGCAAGCACGCAGACGACTGCCACCGCCGCTATAATTTTATTTTTCGTAATTTTCAATTTCATACGTTTCACCTTATCGCAATTTCCGGTTTCGGTTTTACCGGTATTACAGTAATTTTGACTGCTTCAACATCTGGCAGAGCATTTCAGCGACTTCTGCGCGTGTAATTTCCGCTTTCGGGAGGATATCTATTGCGTCCTGCGGCAGAATAGTGCTTTTGTAGCAGAAAGCGAGGGCTTCACGCGCCCAGTCCGCGCTTTTGGTGTAATCGCTGAACTGCGCCAGCATGTCAAGCGTTTCCTGTTCACCCATTGTGGTCTCCATCCCGCAAAGATTTGCGGCGCGCGCCACCATGACAGCCGCTTCCTCACGGGTAATGGTGGCTTCCGGTGTGAAAGTGGTATCTGAGGTGCCTTTGATGATGCCGTAGGAATAAGCGGTTCCAATATAAGCGGCATACCAGCTGTCAGCGGCAATGTCCGAAAAAACAGCGTTGGTTTTGGGAGCCAGGCCCAGCGCACGGGTTGTAATGGCCGCAAACTGCGCCCGTGTCATGGTGCTGTCCGGCGTAAACACATCTTCTGTCATCCCGTTTATAATATCACGGGAAGCAAGGCTTTCAATAGCCTGCCTGCTTTTGTGTTCGGCGATATCGGCAAAGGTTTTACCTTCCGTCACGACCGGTACCGGATTGATATCCGCATGTTTTCCTGGCAGGCCAACAGCGGGTAATTCCTCTGGCTTAGCGGATGCTGCTTTTTTTACGTCGCTCATGTCGTACAGACTGGTTTTACCGTCGGCAAAACGCAGATAGCTCGCAAGGGCGTACAAGCCCTGTTCAGAGGCCATGCCTGTGTCGCCGCCACTCTCGGCATGGGAAAAGCCGCTGCCCTTTTCATAAAAGCCCAGCAAGCTATCGAGCAGCGTCATACCATTTTTGGTAAATCGGCTGTCGTCCGCACGAATGCCAAGTTCACCCAGCGCTGTCAGAACCTGTGCGGTACTTTCCGTATTTTTTGTGCCCCAGCTCTGGTATCCGCCGGTTTCATCCTGCAGGGTAGACAGACAAACGAGCGCCTTATCCACCGCGGCGTTTACCGCTTCCTGCTCCCGGTAGCGGGAAAGGGCCTGAAGAGCCATCCCAGTTACATCTGGGTCAGCGGTGGTTCCGTTTAAAGCAAAGCCGCCGTCATCCAGCTGTTGTTCTAAAATTTCCTGTATGTACAGTTCCCGCGTCGCCTGTGTTTTTGCGTCCTTATTTACAGGAATGTCATAACCGCCGCAGTCCAGCGCGAGCAGCGCGAAGATGGGGCCGTTGATTCCTTGCCATACGGTTTTGTCAAAATCGCCGAGTTTTTCCAGCAGATTATATCCGCCTACGTTGGAGGGGTCCTTTCCGATGGCAGTCAACGCCAGTATCACGCGGGAATACTCAGTATACTTCCTCTCATGCAAGACACCCTGCGCCTCTGCCACGGTTTTTTCCACGTTGGCGTAATATGTATCAAAATACTTCTGCGGCACGTCATAGCCGGAGCGCGCCAGCCCAATGACTGCCCATTCGCCGCCTGTTGACCCGACCTGCGGATTGGCTACGGTTTTGAGCAAATATGCCGCAGTATCCTCCATTGCGGCGCGGCATTCGTCAACTGTTGCGGCAAATGCTGCGGTTATGCCTGATGCGACAACACAAAACGCCAGCAGAAGAGAGGTGATTTTTTGTTTGGTTTTCATAATTTGTTTCTCCTTTTCGATAGGCAGAAAGTCTGTGATGTTTAAGGATACCACATAACAGCAGCCGAAGTCCCAACAAAAAAGCTCCCCGGTAAACGGAGAGCTTTTCGGCATACGTCATCCATTCTCCTACCCAAGAATTTGATTTTTTGGTGTTTGGGCAGGTCTCCTGACTCGTACATCCTCCTTTGAGCGCCTTCTCGCCAGATGGCAATGGCCTGTTGCTCGTCGTCCGTACATACAGTAGGGGTAAGCCTGTGCCGGATTCTCACCGGGTCTTCCCTTTCAAGCGGCTGTTTGCCGCACCCATACACCGTATTTAATTATTATGTTCACTATACTATATTTTTGTGACCCTGTCAAGGGGGCGCAGAAGAGAAAAAATATTTTTGCTGAAAAATATTAGCGGATAAAGCTCGTTTTAATTTTCGGTTCCGCTTCCGGCGGACAGACTCCTGCCTCACGTCCAGCCTGAATACATTTGAGCATCCATGCCATATTTTTCCCAAGCGTGCGCATAATCTGCAGGCCTTCCTCGTCCTTGCGGACATCGTCCGGTGTACTGCCATGAACCATGTTCCAGTACTGGGAGGACACGATGGGCATTTTGGCAAAAGCAAAATATTTGTTCAGTACGTCCAATGTGGCGGTTGTACCGGCACGGCGCGCGGAAGCGACGGCTGCGGCGGGCTTGAACGCAAAGTCTTTTCCGGCGAAAAAGAATCTGTCCAAAAAGGAAATAACAGACCCGTTTGGAGAAGCGTAATAGACCGGAGAACCGACGATTAAGCCGTCCGCTTTTTCCATTTTGTCGAGTGCGGCATTTAAGGTATCGTCAGAAAAAATGCATCGTCCATTGTTCGCAGAGCATTTGCCGCAGCCAATGCAGCCCCGCACGGGCTTAGCGCCGATGTGGAAAATTTCTGTTTCAATGCCTTCTTTTTCAAGCTGATCCGCAACTTCGGACAGAGCAGTGTATGTACAGCCTTTTTCCTTAGGGCTGCCGTTGATTAATAGAACCTTCATCTTTGTAGCCTCCTTTTTATGATGCTTCTATTATATGCTTCAAAATGACGTTTGACAAGTGGAAACCTAAAATTAAAGACGCTTTTAGTCCATATATTTTAAATTGTTGATTGGCAGTTTTTGTTTTCCGGGCTTAAAAGCTGTTAATGTTCACCATAATTAACCCAAAAAGGCATCCCCGTATTTGAAAAAACGGGGATGCAAGGATATGAATGGAAGGGTATCATCCATCAAACCACAAGTTTTGTGTAGCCTTCCGGAATGATAAAATGCGTTGCCGAATCAGAAGCGGAGACCTCTATTTCTGTTCGGGTGCTTCCGGAAGATAGGATAATATAGCGTAAACCACCACCGATAAGCAATATGTTACCTTGCCGTCCGGCCCGGTGAATTCTTCAAAGTGACAGGCCTCTCCGTTGATTTCTGCCTCACCCGTTTGAAAGACGCCGTCTGTCAGGGACTCCGCGCTTCCGATATATGCAGCCGGATTTATCATTTTATCCGTACCGGTCCGGAGGGCAAGTTCCATATAGGTTTTCTGGTCATGGAGAAGACTGTAGGATTTACCGTCCAATTGGAGCGTTGCCATATGCATGATATCGGTTTTGATGTCGGAATACGGCTTATCTCCCGCAACTGCTACGGCGTTTATGACCTCGGCCATGCCACCGCCCATATCGGCGGTATACCGCAGTGCCATCGTGTAGTCGCCGCTGCAGTGCATTGCAAAGTATTGCTGTGTTTTTGAAACGGCTGCGGCCGACACGCTGCTGGCAGGGGGAGGTGAGGAAGGGGAGGTCAAGCCGACCGCGCCGCTATGTCCGCCGCTTGCTGGCATATTGCCGCCGCAGGCCGCCAGTGGCGGCGATAAAGCCGCCGTGAGCAGCAGAGTCATCCGTGTTCTCATGTCATGTCCTCCCAGTCGGTAATGTTGTTTCTTAAATGACGGAGAACGCGTCAAACACACGTTTTACCAGTGCGATCGCCGCCTCGCAAGTGCAGTTTGCCAGAGGAAGGAACGCGCCGTTTGCACCTTTGATAATATCTTTGGAAGCAAAGTAGTTTACGCCGCTGACGGCCCAGAAGGCAATATCTTCCGCGTCGGCAAACACCGGCGGATTGTTGACAGAGGTGTCAAGGCTCGGAACACCCGCCTGTATCGTCCGAAGCAGCATGACAGCAATTTCCTGACGTGTTACAGGGTTACCCGGAGCAAATTTTCCATCCCCAACGCCGTTAACGATGCCAAGTGCCACAGCTTTGAGTATCTCAGTGTTGCTAGTGTCGGTAAAACTCCCGGACGGCGCGGCTTTTTTGCCGGTTATGGCTTCGTACAGCTTAACGGCCAGTTCACAGAATTCCTCACGGGTGATGGAACGCTGAAATTCCACTGTTACCTTATCCGTGACAAGACCGTCGCCAATTGCTTCGTTGATTTCAGAGACAGCCCATTCGGATACGCCGTTCTGGCCGGGGGAAACAGAGCCGCTGACAGGCTGGTTCTGCGTTTGAGTGGAGGCTGCGTCGGTGGATACGGCCAGTGTTGCCCGCGCGATGATGGAATCGTCGGTGTAGTCTCCGTCCTTTGCATACAGCCGGATTTCATATTCCCCAATATCAGCTGGGGCGGTTGCGGCCCAAACGCCGTTTGTAATGTCTAAATCAATTACATATTTCCAGATTCCGTAGTCCTCCGGACGCGCATTTTTCTTGGTGATGGACACAAATGCACTTGCCTGCTTCTGCGCCTCGGTCACACCTGTTACGGTAATGTTCACGGTATCGTTCGGACGGACAGTTGTCCGGTCAGGTGTTACGCCAGTCTGCAAGGTTGAATAGGTGACGTTTAACGGAACGGTTTTAGCAAGTGAATCGGCGTAATCCTTATCCGCCGCATACAGCCGGAATTCATATTCTCCCACGTCATCGGGGGCGTTTACAGTCCAAATGCCGTCTGTTTCATATAAATCGCTAACATATTTCCAGGTTCCATAGTCCTCCGGACGCGCATTTTTCTTTGTATAGGAAACGAACGCGTTCACCTTTTCCATTGCTGCCGTATAGCCTGTTACGGTGACTTTCATTTCCTCTTTGGGCGTATAAGCCGCTTTGTCGGGTTTTATTTCCAACGTTTGGTCGGTCACATAGGAGATGGTAACCGGAACTTTGACCGTCAGAGAGTTGTCGTAATCGCCATCCTTTTCATAAAAGCGGATTTCATAGTTCCCCGCTTCGTCTGGAGCATCAACGGTCCAGACGCCATCTGTTTCATACAAATCACTCGCATATTTCCAAGTTCCGTAATCACTTGGGCGTGCCTTGGCTTTCGTGACTGAAACAAAGGCGCTTGCATCCTCCATTGCTTCGGTGACACCCGTCACGGTGATTTTCATTTCCTCCTTGAGCGTGTAAGCCATTTTGTCCGGCACAATGCTAACGCCCGCAGCACTCGCTGGGACAAATGTAAATAAAGAACATAGTAAGGCAGAAACCACTAAAATTGAAACTGTTTTTTTCATAAAATATCTCCTCCTCAGATTATCGTTGCCGCGCTTGCAAAATGTAAAGCGCATTCTGCGGCAAAGTATGTAATTGCAAGTTTTGCGCTTATGATACCTTTAAAATACGTAGTTTCCCGATGATTGGCAGATCCTTTGCACGGCCCTGCACAGCGTTGACGATTCCGATGATGCACAGAATGAAAATGGCGAGATTTCCAAGCCCCAGAATCGGGTTCACAACCCGGTAAAGCCGCCAGGAAATTGCGTACAGCACAGAAGTGATAATTCCACATACCGCCCAGTACGCCACGGAGAGCAGTATCAGGTTAATCCCCTGACTGGTGTGGAACCGGACATATTTAGAGCCCTTCGCCCCCAGCAGCGGGACGAGCACCAGAATGCCGAGGTAGGATAGAAGGGCCATGACCTTGTTCTGTTCGATATCCTTTTGGTCAAATTCATATGTGCTGTCGGTGGTGTTGTTCAGGTTTACAATCGTGTCCTCCACTTTTTTTGCGGTTTGGTCCGCGGTTGGATTTGCCGGGGCCGCGTTCTGAGCAGCCGCTGTTCCAGCAACCGCTGCGCCACAGATTGGGCAGTGCCTCACATTATCCGCCACTTTTTCTCCACATTTTCCACAGTATGCCATCATAATTCCTCCTATTTTAAATTTTCAACCATCCGCACAGCAATGATGAGCGCCTGCTCGCGCGTTGTGTTGGCATAGCCTGTTGCCTGTTCTTCTGTTGTTATATTTTTCGGGTGTTTGCACAAAAACAGACCTTGCGTTCATCCCTCATTCCCCTTCCTGATTATTCCATTTTTGCGCCGCAGCCGGAGCAAAAGTTCATTCCCGCTAAAAGTTCCGCGCCGCAGCTGGTACAGAATTTTTTTGCTGCGTCTCCAGCTTCGTGCCGCACTGACGGCAGAATTTGGTTTCACATTGGTTTTCTGCGCCGCATTCGGGTCAGCAGAGTAAATCTGTATGCTGACGGGAACGCACATCCTTTTCTTTTTGTGCGTCCTGCAGACGGCTCTGTGCCTGTGCGATCTCCTCATGCACAAGCCGGAGACGCTCTCCGGTTTCACTGTAGCGCGCATTATCCTCCTCGAACGCCTGCTTGCCAATTTCAGCATACAGCTGTGTTTCCTGTTTTCTCAGGTCATTTAGTCCTGTCTGTGCCTTCAGTATTTTTGCGTCCGGGGCGTCTTCCGGCATGAAGCTTGACAACCCTTTGATAAAACCACCCAGAAAATCTCCCATAGTGTCCTCCGTTCCCACCAGTTTAGGCGGTTAAGTGTTGTTGTTTGGTGCTGTGCCGGTAACGCCGACATACTTCTGCATTTTGGAACGGCAAATGCTGCAGGCGGCGTCGTCAATGTCAAAATCCTTATCGCATACCCACCGTTTGCATATGGGGCAGCGGTTAAAATGCATCATGGCCTCCTGGTTCGCACGTTCAAACGCCTGTTCATGTTCCTGTTTCCATCTTCCGGTTTTCCGGACAGGTACGGCGCCAAACAAAACCTTTTGTTCCCTGCCGCTGAATGGAACTGGGACACTTTTCCAGGAATTGTTGCAGATGTCGCAATAAAAGGTAAAAGAAAATTCCGTTTCTGTGGACTCATCTGTGTACAATTCGGTAAATGCACGTAGCATATATTCATCCCCCTTTCCAATCAGACGCACAGTCTTAAATGAACATGCACCTGTTTAATGCCCCGCGCCGGAATGAGAATTTTTCAATTATTCGGTGCGGATTTTGAATGCCCTGATGGTTTCATTATAGAGATTTTATTTATAAAAGTAATCACCCTAAGGGTGATTTTGGCGGGAAATAGGGGTGATTTTCGGGGGTGATTTTATTTT
>CABSKZ010000004.1 GCA_902478395.1 uncultured Eubacteriales bacterium
CATATAACAAGTTCACAAGGTTATTTCATTTAAAACTTGATGATATAGATTGCTGTCGTTGAGCCATAACTTGAGCAAACGACCACTTTCGCATTTTTACCAGCCATTTCGTACATTGCTTCTGTTAAATCAATAGAGCTTCCCATCTTCACTTTTTCGTTTCTTGCCTGCGCATCGTATACATAGACCGGTGCGCTGCCGATTCCCGGAACAACTTCCGAATCCACAGGCGACATTTTGCCCAATTCGGAATTATAGCCCATGCCTTTAGCAACAACAGCCGTACCGCCCTGTTTTTTATACACCACTCCATAGAAGAATCTGGATATACCAGGGTCTGTCCGGCTCGGATTCGTGGTTGTCAGAAGTGCGGGCGCCTTTGCCGGGAGTGTCATATCCTGTTCATTTATCTGGTCGCTGGCCGAAGCCTGCGCCAATTCGAAATATTTAATGATACCGGAAATCTCCCCCAGAGAATTTGTCTGGAATCGAATCATGTCTCCCACTGCGAGCGGACCGGACATCACGCCGGAAACCATTGTCGGAAGCTGGGAAATATCCAGATCGTTCGAAAGGAAATAGGACGCCTCCTTGCCATTATAAAGCAGATTTACCTTCTGTCCTTCTTCTCCTTCACTGTTGACAGACCGGACGAAACTTTTTACGACCGCAAGCGCATTTTTCACAACGGCAACATGCGTGATGTTTCCGCCGGAGGCAGAATATTCCACAACCGCCTTTACGGCGTTCACCTCGTTTGCGTCGTACGCTTCTGTCTGCGGCGAAGAATCGTCGTCTACCAGCTTGGAGGGATTCATGATAGCATAATTCTTTTCATTACTTCTTTCCGATGGATCTTCAGGCACAACAAAATATGCCGTGTCTCCTTGAACCAGGAAGTCTCTGGAGTATCCGTCCACCTCCGGGAACGATTTATCGGACATTACCGTGAACCTGCTGGAACCAGCATATGTTCTTGCGCCCTTCGGGTGGGTCAGCTTTAATCCGTCCGAATCGTTCAAATTCCCGTCTGGTGTATACAAGGCCTTAATATTTCCCTCTGCATCCTCTTTGTATTTGATGACTTTATTGACTGAGCCGCCAGAATTAATTGCTGATACGGCTTTGTTAAACCCTGCATCAGTTGACAGTCTTACCTGTTCTCCATTGACCTTCATGCTGTCGCTGCAGGTCAATTCTTTTGCCTCTCCGTATTGGGTAAACACCTTTAGCTTAATCTCTTTGCGTATGGAACCGCTGCCGGTATCCGCCGCCATCAGATAGCCGTAACGGAAGGCGTCGGAGGCTGTAGCTTCATATGCCCAGATTTCCCCGAAAATATCGCAGTAGAACCGGCCTTGGGAACCGGCTTTGATTTGATCCTCCTCCGGCAAATCCCGGACAAAATCGGATAAATCATATGCCTCCCCATCAATGGTGCAGCTTAAGTCGGAGATCTCCGAAACCGTTCCGCGAATGATTTTTACGCCGACATTGATGGTAACCCGGTCCTCGTTTTGTTCCACACTCAAGACATCCCACGGGTACAGATCGTCAAACGTGATGGACTCGCCGCCGCGCAGAATGGAAATATCCTCATCCTTATACCCTGACAAATCTAATGTGCCCATGTTGTATTTTGAGAGCAATACCTTACTTTCAGCCCCTACCTCGTCGAGTACATAGGTTTTCATGTTCTGAACCAGCACCTGGTCATACCCGTTTTCTCCCAGATTGTCAATTAAAACGATTTGACCGCTGCTCTCAATGGTGATATCCGAATACGAATATGGAATTTTGCACTGACCATTTACAATGACGTTGGCCTTCTTGGAAAGCCTCGCAGTTTCTTCATCGCCGTCTTCATCCCGGTAATAAACGACACCGTTCTCGCACCGGATGAAATCCTGTTTTGTGATGGTAATCACATCATTTTTCTTCTCACTCGGTTCGATGAACAACAGCAGATTCTCATCATCCAGTTCCAAATAGTAGTAATCGACGTAGTAGCCAAGATAGTCAGCAGCCCTTGTGCTGCCAACCTTAAGGATATCTCCAAGGCCTTCTATCTTGACTTCATCATCTGCCAGGCCGGACTCCTTCTGATTCAAATATGTCGTTTTGTTCCCCACTAACAGCGCCGTATCTTTGTAGATGTGCTTATACTCCGTCAGCAGAGTGACACCCTTTTGAATGGCATAATCGTTTTCCTCACCAAACGTCGTATATACGACGAGCGGACAATTTGCCAAATTATATATGAGCTTAATCAGCATGTCACGCGTCAGGGCTTCCGCGTTGGTGTCGAGTCCTGCCAAAAGTCCCTGGCTGGTCGCTTCAAACAGGTAGCCTGAGGGAAAACCTCCCTTACGGATAGCCCATGGGCCATATCCTGCGGCTTCCACCGCCATTTTTGCGGCCTGCGGCAGTGTAACCGGGTCATCCGGCTGGAATGTGCCGTCCGGCGTTCCCACGATCATACCCATATTATATAATTCCGTAATGTACCCGCTTGCCCAATGGGAGGATTTCACGTCGGAAAATGGAGACTTTCCTTTCGCCTCCCCAGCTAAATTATACAGCCGCGCAATTGCAACCGTCAGCTGTGCCCGGGTAACGTTTTCTTCCACCTCAAACGCGGAATCGCCGTCTGTTATAATATCCAACGCGGCGAGCACACGTTTTTCATATGAAAACTGCTCCACCGCCTGTGCGCTGTTCTCCGCTTCCGCATTTTCCGCCATAGCCGGTGTCATCAGGGAACAGACAAATAATACTGCCAGCAACATTGATATTACATTCTTTTTCATTCCGTTCATTCTATCCTCCCCCTTATTTCACCAGCTGCTGAAGGAGTACCGCAGCCTGTGCGCGTGTCAGCAAGCCGTTCGGAGCAAAACTGCCATCCTCCATGCCGTTTACAATTTTCATTCCAGAAAGTGTTGCAACCGCTTCTTGCGCATAACCGGCAACTGCCGCGCCGTCAGAAAAATTCATTTCTGTGGACGGTGTTACCTCATAGGAGAACTGTTTCATCGCGTTGTATATCATAACGCACGCGTCCTGCCTGGTTATGCTCATTCCAGTACCAAACCGGTTTTCCGATATACCGCCCACGATTCCGGTCTTTTTCGCAGCGTTGACATAACCGAAATACCAGCTGTCTTCGCCGACATCCTCGAATCCTACCGATTCACTGTCCAGCGCTATTTTTAAAACGCCCGCAAGCATTTTTACAAACTGTTCCCGCGTGACGGTTTCGTCCGGATGGAAGCTGCCGTCCGGATATCCGGAAATCACATTTTTCCCCGCCAACGTCTCAATTGCAGATTTCGCCCAATGGTTTGTAACATCAGAAAACCGGCCGCTCTGTTCACTGTCTGTATCCGGCGGTGTTATTTCACTTGGATCTCCTTTGATTGTTCCGGTCGATATAGAGCCCTTTCCACCGCTGCTTCCCCCGCTGATGCTACCGCCTCCGCCGCTGCCGGAGGTGTTCGCCGCACTGATGGCATCTTTCAAACCGGTTTTAAAGCTGCTGATGCTTGTGTACATATTTCCCGCAAGTTCCGTATAAACCGTATTTTCATTCTTTGCACTCGCGATTGCATTAAAATCCGCATCTGTCATTTCCAGTTCTGTTTTAAAATCGGCGAGCGCCTGTTTAATTTCAGTCCAGTTTGCCGCCCGGATGGAAATCAGGGCAGTCGATTTTGCAAGCGCCCCGTTGAAACCGCTCACATCCGCAAAGCTCTCGTTTGAAAAAATGGTGTATAACTCTTTTTTATTCGTTGCTGGGAATCCGCTGTAATATTTCCATACGGTTTCGTCGATGGAAAGCTTGTCGTGATATTCCTCAATTGCCTCCAAAGCCCCTGTTTCATCCTTTACGGTACCCAAATAATTGATGACAGATGACAACGCGAACGTATCTTTGATTGTCTGTGCCGTGACCGTATCGCCTTCCAGTGCCGCAATCGCTTCATAGATGTTTGTTTTCTCTACGATGAAATCATAATATTTTGTTTCCAACTCCAGCTTTTTAATGTTGTCTATCCCGGCGGTTCCCGCAAAGTAGGCCGATACATCGGATGCGCTCTGGCACGCAACCAGGTTTGTCACCAAAGCCGCATACTCAGCCGGATTAACATAATACTGCATTTGCTCATAACTGCTTCCATCTTTGGCGGTAAGCAAAAAGGTATAGCTGCCTGTTGCTGTATTTGCCGGGACCCCGAACGATACGGCCGTATTTCCCTCCAAATCCAACTGCTTGTAATACAGCAAAACCGCTTTTGCTTCCTCAGACGCAAAGTCCGTCAACTTGTTCAAATCTGTTCTCGTTTTCCCCGGTTTCAACACGAATAGCGTCGCATTCTGCACATTCGAACTGACGGCGAACGAGATTTTATTTTCAGTTCTTCCCAGCGTCTGGAACTCCACCTCCAGTGCGCCGGCCGCGAAACAAGGTACAACCGACAGGAGGCAAACCAGAAGCAGGGAAACTGCCGCTCTTTTACATTTCATAGTATCACCTTACCTCATTTAAATTTCTTTATCTGAGAACCTATTGTTTAAAATGCTCTTTAAATTGTCCGGGGGTAATTCCTTCATACTTTTTAAACACCCTGCCAAACGTCCGGAGATTCGTGTAACCGACCATACCGCTCACTTCGTCTATGCTCACCTTCTTTGTCTGGAGGATTTTCTTCGCCGCGTCGATTCTGACCTTGTGGATGAAATCCAGCAAGCCGCTCCCGTAATTTTCCTTAAACACTCTGGACAAATAAGAAGGCTTCATCCGGAACTGCCGGCCTATCGCATCCACGCAGAGTTCTGTATTCTGGTAATTTTGCTGTACATACGCCGCAATTTGTTCTACGATATCTGCATAGTCAGAGCGTTTTTTCTGAGAAAGTGCACACATATTATCCAGAATCTTATAAAACCTGCTTTGAATGTCCGCCTTATCGTTTGCAGAAAAAATCCCGTCTATTTCCGTCATCAGCGGTTCTCTCTCCTCTGTTGTCAGGCCCATTTCCGTAATGACCTTGAGAAGCGTTCCCACCATGTCAAAAATGATGCACTTGAAAATC
The DNA here is from genome assembly GCA_902478395.1 of uncultured Eubacteriales bacterium. Classification (GTDB taxonomy): domain Bacteria; phylum Bacillota; class Clostridia; order UBA1381; family UBA9506; genus CABSKZ01. The sequence goes on from CABSKZ010000004.1 coordinate 5,097, forward strand.
CGCGGCGGCATCTTTCCAGAATTTGCCCGGTTCTGAACGACGTCGTCGCAAATATCCTTCGCAGAAGCAAAATCGCCCACCTTTATATAGTTTGTAAACTGGTATTCCACCTCGCTCTGATATGGATAATCCTCTGCGTCGTATACAGATTCGTAGGTGTCATAGTCGAGAACGTCTCCGCCGTTGGCGGTCACATCATCCCGCAGCAAAGATGCCATTTGTGTATATGCCTTCGGAAGCTGTTCGATTTTTTCACAAACGGGGCTTAAGGAAACGACAAAGCTGAAGTTGAACCCTTCTAATATAAAATCGTTGGCTTCTTCCAGCGGTGCAATAATATCCTCCTTGCCGCCTCTGTCCCTCAGTGCGACAATCGCCACCAATAGTCCGTCCACCTCGGTCATGACAACCTCGCTGTTTTGTTCCAGTAATTCCGTGGCAATATTTTTGATAATAAAGAAAGCCAGCGTCCGCTTTTGCTCAATCGTAATATTTTCGTCATCGAACAGGTGCCCCAGCCCGCATAGCTTCATTCCAACCGCAACGAACCGCCGGCCGGAAAAACCCAGCCTCTCCCTCACCAGCTCCGGCTTTTCATCGAACCCTTTCAAAAAACGGGAGAAAAAGGTGTTTGTAGCCAAATCTTCGCTTTTTTCCAGATTCCGTTCGATTTCCTCCCGTTCCTTCAGGATGTTGGATACGGTATTTTTCAAATAGACGAATTCATCTGTCTGGTTAAACTTGTTGCCGGTCTTCTGTTCATAAATCCCGATCAGTTCTTTTATCGGAACATAATTTCGTTTTGCCAGATAGTACGCCAAAAATATGCCGAGCGAAAGGCACAGCAAAATGCTGATGATGGTAACCGTATTGATATACACCAGCTCTCGGTTAAACTGGCTTTTTGGCACCGCCAAAACGTAAATCCAGTTCTGCACAGAGGATTTCAGCGACGTCAGAACATATTTTGTTCCATCGGACGCTTTGCTTTCCACGCTTTCCTCTGAAGTCAGTTTATCATAGCCGGTGCTAAACTCCACGAGTGGATTATTTTGATAGAACATATGCTCGCTGCGGTCCATGATATAGAAGCAGCCGTCAGATAGGATACTCGCACTTTTTCCCGCACTCGCCATGGATTCCTGGCTGATAAATGAGGTTATCACCATTCCGTTCAGCGGTGTAATCCTGCAGATGCTCTCCTGCATTTTTCCATAGGGATCCTTATAGGATAATTTTAAATACCGGCCATCCATATTCTCCCGATAGGCCTTGCCGAATTCTGGGACCACATCGGTTTTAAACATCTCTTCTTCATAGGTTCCATAGGGACTAATCACCAGGCCATGCTGCGGATAATAAATATAGAACTGCTCAATGGAGCTTTTCATCTGCATGATGTAGCTCAGGTTTTGCCGCACACGGTTTGTTTCCAGCAGTAATTCCGGGTAGCTTCCCTTGTAATACAGAAGTTCCTGCACATCTGAATTCATTGAAATTTCTACGTTAAACTCTTCCGCGCTGATTAATATGGAGTCCAGTTCCCGTTGAATGCTTTCCAGCATAAAACGGTTCGATTCCTCCTTCTTTCCTCTCGCTATATCTGCCACATTGAAGTATGCGATATAGAAAATAAGAATCAGGACCAGCATGGAAGCAGTATAGGATAGAAACCACTTGACAACAAGACTGCCTTTTAGATGATATTTTGATAACATGTATATCTCCCTCCGTGGTTTCTATCCCATTGATTAACTCAAAACTCTGAATTCTGAAATATTGTTCCAGTTGCTCAAGCTGTTGCCGCGGCCGTTGTACCGCACATATCTCGCCTCTACCGGCGTGAAGCTGAAGGTTTCAAAGTCCGCCGTTGTGCCGCAGCTTTCTCCTGAGAATACTTTCGTGAAGTTCTCTCCGTCGGTTGAAACTTCAATATCGAACAATGCCTTTCTCTGGTCACCGCTCAGGAACGCAAATGCTGCCGCGGAAATTGTTTTCACACTGCCAAGATCCGCTGTCAGCCACGCCTCGTTCTGCCAAGCCCAGCTTGTTGCGAGGTCTCCGTCCTGCACGGTGTATTCGTCATAATTTTCCACTGCTCCGCCGGAACTTTCCGTAACGCCAGCAAAAGCCTGTGCCGTCCAGCCCTCCGGAATTCCCTGCATTGTTTCCAGCTTTATGTTTACTTTATAGATGGATTCCTCATTATCACCGCTGGCCGAAACGCGGATGACTGCCGTCCCCGGCGCTACCGTAAGTGGTTCGACCGCCGCGTTGTATTCACTTTGCGCGGTAATTTGCGGAATATCCTTCAAGCCAAACGGAAGCGTGACGGTATATTCGGTAATTTTCGGTGAGAACCCCGGAATTTGTTCGCCATTCACCAACAGATTGCTAAGCGGATATTTCACCTTATCCCAATCTTCTATCGCGATGGAAGCGAGCGATTTGAGCGGGTCATACGCCGTCTCTCCCGTCGTCAGGGACACGCTGGAGGTCTCCCCTATCCAGTCAAGCTTTATATCAAGAAGGCTGCACAGTTCCCGAAGCGGCAAAAGTGTTTTATCTTCCTGCTCCAATACCGGAATCTGCAACGACTGTTCTTTCCCGTCAACTGTAACCCTGCTGTCTGAAAGAACACGGACTTTTTTATCGGTATGGCGGTTTAGCCAATCTTCCGTCACATAGGTGGTGCCGTCTGCAACAACCGGATAATCCGCCTGCGTTTTTCCGCTGATTTCCCCATTCACCACAACGAGCGCATCATTTGGCGTATAGGACTCATAAAACAGTTCCCCGTCTTTTACATGGATTACATCATGGCGGCCGGCCGCAAGATAAAGGTCGAGCCGGAAGTCGCTGCCGTCGCCGGTTTTGACCACCCGCGGCATCTCGCCGTTGGTTTGCGGTGCAATAAACAGCGCACCCATTTTCGGGTTGACTGCTTTCACCTTTGTCGTAACCGCTTTCTTTTCCCGCGGTCCATCTCCCAACTTGCCGACCTCGAGTTCCCCATCGGAATAGAACATGGCAAAGCACTGGCTGTTATTGTTTGCTCCTGTAATTCTCGCCGCATTTGCCCCGTCCTTCAACTGTATCACATTATCTGCGGCGGTATAGAAATTGGTGGTCCATTCATGTTCGTTTTCGTCCTTTTCCGCATCGTCAAAAATGAACACATACGGAATTTCTCCGCGGCCATAAACGAATTGGCGGTTGAACTTCGTGAGCCGTGCGATGTTGGAATAGGGCTTTGTTGCATCTCCCTTGGCATATACAGCCGTCCCGTAGTCCTCACATGCCAGCATCTGGCCTTCAAACACGGTCGGGCCTCCGTTGGCGTTCATGCCAAGCCCGTCCACAAGCGGAACATTATGGTCCTGTGTTGTTAGCGAACCCGCCCCTAAATCTGTGACAAACTCTTCTCCATTTGCCATGAAGATAAAGCTGGCGGTATCCGGATGGTTCCAGCTGCTGGAATTTCCGACACCGCAGGTGAACGAAGCCAGCGAATCGTTATCGCCCCAGCCGTCCTTCGCCACGATGTGTCCGCGCTGGAAATACTGGAAGTTTCCGATGCCTGCCTCCTCCGGCGATTCCGGTGTCAGGCTCTGGTCCTCGTAAATGATAATCTGCGGACATTGATTTCCATTGCCTGCATACATCGGTTGATACTGCTTATCGCCGTCAAAAGCGCATATTTTCTCCCAACCCCAGAGACCGACCCGGTCTTTATAACGGTTGATAATATAATAAACGGTCGAAACATTCCCGTTCCCATTTGCCTGGTTGATTTGCAGCGATGCGCCGCCCCACGGAACCGTTTGCCACATTTGATAATTTGGGACACTCTGCATAGATGGGTACCGGTCAATCAGTTCTGTTCCCGTGAAATGGTAAATGGTCGCATCCAGCGGTATGGCATTCTGCATTCCATATCCCATGTAGGACAGGCCCTCCCACGATTCGCCTGTCGTATCTTTCGAATAGGTATAGTATGCGTGCATCCGCATCAGCGCTCTGCCAAGCCAGTCCTCCTGCCCGCCCAGCGCAATTGCGGCAAGGCCAAGGCTCGCGTGTGTTACCATGTTCCAGTTTGAAACGCCGCGGCGGACATCCGCATCGTCTCCCCAAAACTGCGTAAACGAGTTGGTATACAGCCAGTTCCCAAGTTCTTTCAGTTCGTTGCCAATCAACACGCGTTCTTCTTCTGTCATGTAATGATACAGCCAATCGTAGCCAAGTGCAAATGCGTGCGTCATGTCGCCCATTGCCAATGCGTCATTCAGGCCTTGATAGGTTTGCAGATTCCCCTGCTCCGCCACGGAGGTGAGAATCGCAATTGCTTTCTTCGCGTATTGGTCATCTCCTGTCATCATGGAATAGAACGCGAGATCGCCAACCTGCATCTGCAAAACCCTTCCCAAAATTGCGCCAACAGAGAAGGAATAGGGTTCGGTTGAGATATTCATATAATTTGCCATGTTTTGGCTCAGCCTGTCAAACGCTTTCTTTGACTGTCCGCTTTTTATTTTTTCCCGGAATGCCGGAAGCTGGTCCTCTGTAACAAGAATGGAGGGATGCTTCCCGCTCGACGCACTCAGCACATCTTTCACAAGCTGCCAGTCCTCGTCAGTCAGCTTGATTTTTGAACGCAGATCATTATCCACTTCCGGATCCGTCTGTATATCCTCTGATGGTTTAGAATATCCATACACCTGAACCCGGTCAAGCTGCAAAGTTGTCGGCGCGCCGGCGCCTCCGCTTACCTCGAACCGGAGCTGTGTCGCGGTCTGAGATAAATCCTCGTTGGTATCAAAGTCTATTTCGGTTATATCTGAACCATCGATTCGGAGGGCTGCACGCTTTCCAATAAAGTTTAATTCAACCTCAACGTCGTACCATTGTTTGCTTCTGAAATTGTCCGCTTCTTTCCCTAAAAGGTATATCTTGCCGCCTTCAATTTTCATCAGTTCCAAGTAGACGCCGGATGTACAGCGGACATTGACCACTTTTTTACCATTTTTATCCTCAGTTCTGATATGAAATTTATATACGGCTTTATCATACCCGACTGGTTTGTACAGGTAAGCAACAACTGACGCAGCTTCTTTTCCGGTGATATTGAAATACGCCAGCTTATTTTTTGTTTTGCTGTCTTCCTGCACCGTGATAGAAGCAACCTCCGGATCTTCCGCTACAGCGTAGTTGTTGAACGCCGTTCCGACATTGTTTGTCGCTGGCTTGGCGCCTATGGTATCCTTTTCAAAGTCCATATCCAGCAGCTGTGTTTCCTCCATTTCGGTTTCTTCCGCAAATATCATGCAGGGAAAAACCGCAACGAACATAACCGCCGCTAGCAATGCTGCAATTAATTGATTTCGTTTTTGTTTCATACTGACACCTCTTTACGGTATTTTGCCCCGGTATCCGCTATAATCTGCCGGAGTACGGCATCCTCACAGTCTCCCGCTGTTTTTTCCGTATAAATTACAAAACTGCAGTCGAGCTCTCTGGTGCGGATGTCCGCCATAACCGTCGTAAACTCTTTTTCTTCGATTGTAAAGGTGATATCCTCCGCGGCGAAAAACAAGATGTTACACCTGCTTCCATTTATGCCCGAGGTGATTGTTACACAATTTTTTCCGGCTTCCACAGTATTCGCTGTGCTGGAAATAAAATGTTCCGTATAAGTACGTTCCGCCCCGTCCTTCCGTATGCGGTCCGATACGATGAGAACCGGAACCTTTCCACGGATATACTGTAGCTTTCGCGATGTGGTTTCAACCGGATTTTCAACTGCGTAAGCCTCCGTCATATCCCCTTCGGCTGCCACATATTCCCCGTTATCCTGATAGCTCACCATTTTTCCCGGGTAATTCTGTGGCCCGCCCTTTTCTCCCAAGCCTTTTCCGTCAATAAAAACAATATTGTGATACGCACTCCCGCCGTATCCGGCGCCGGGGTCTGTCAAAAACTCCGTTCCGGCTGCAAAGTATGTAATATTGCCGGTATCACAATGATTCCAGATATTTTCCCGGCTCTTTCCACAGTCAAACGTAACAAGATTGGATTCGTCGGAAAAATCGTCCCGGATTACGACCGTGCCCCGCTCAAAACAAAAACTTTTCTCAAGCTGTTTTTCCTCCGGCGCTTTCGGCGTCAGGGATGGATCATAGAATATCAGGCTGTAAGCGATGGACGCGCAGGCGCCGGCCCAAATTCCCTGTCCCCATGTCCCTTTTTCACCGCCGAGCAGCCGGATGAATTCCCATAACCCAAACTGGTCTTTATAGCGGTTGATGAAGTAGAAAATACTCCACGCGGGGTCAGGCAGCTTCGAGGATTGGTTGAATATGACAAGCTCCTGCCGTCCAGGCAGCTGACTCCAAAAAAGTCCCTGAGCAATTTTTTTCATATTCTCATGTCCGGCGAACAAATCCTCTCCCCGAAGCCTTTCGAGGGCGATTGCAAAGGCAACCGCGCCATTTAGTCCGTAGCACATATAGGAAACGCCCTCATAGGACATGCCGGTTTCATCCTTGGAATAGGAGAAATACAGACGGATGCGCTCCTTCGCCCGGTCAATCCACTTCTGGTTCCCCGTAAGCAGCCCGCACAGGCCAAGATTCCCATGCGTTACCGTATTCCAGTTATGGGCATAGCGCCCCGGTTCATTTTCTCCCCAAAAATCGGTAAAGCTGTGTTCATACAGCCACGCCCCAAATTCCTCAATCCGCTGTTCCACAAGCGAGCGCTGTTTTTCTGTTAGGAAATCGTAAAGCCACTCATATCCCATGCAGAACGCGTGTGTCATATCGCCCATGGACAACGCGCTGTTCATCTGCCATACAAATTCCAGTTCTGCCTGTTCCGCGGCAGATATGAGCATTTCCACCGCCTTTTGTGTATATGCCTTGTTCTGTTCCAGCATGCCCGCCATCGCCAGTGTCAGCATATGCTGCTGGAGCGTCCGCCCCGCAATTGACAGTTGAAATTCCGCCTTTTCATATTCCACCGCGTTGGATGCGCCAAACTTGTACGGATTGCTCGGATATCCCATAAACAGTTCCGCAAAATACAGCATTCGTTTCTTCATTTCTTTTCCGATTCCGGTTTGCGCGTTTTCCCGGATCCGGTCAATCTCTGATAGATGAAATAACAATCCGTCCCTTACCATATCGGTCTCCTTTTCTGTGAATCGGTCCGGGGCGGAAGCCGCCCCGGGTGTTCGTTTTACTCAAGCACTGTTTTGAAATCTTTTAGCGAGAACGGCTTCATGCTGTCAAAATTCTTGAGCATGATAACCTTTGCATAATAGGTTCCTTCCGCCGGAACCGTCGTAGTCAGGCTTACCGTCGGTGCGGTAAACCCATCGTAGTTTGTTGCAACAACATCGACATCCAGCAAAGTGTTGTTGATTTTATCATATACCGCCAAAATAAATGTTACCTTTTTCTTTGCCGAACTGCTGGTCAAATCTAAATCAACCTCTGCGGTCAGTTCTCCCGGACGGATGTTTTGCACTTCTTCTGTGCCGTATTTATACCGTATGCCTGTAACGTCGCTGTTCTCTTGCGGCGTCGTAAGCTGGTAGTTTCCCGTTCCCTTCGCCGGAATGCCAATCAAGTTAGATATCGAATCTAAGGCGGTAATGGTATAGGTTTTATCATAATCCAGCCCGCCCGCAAATTCAACCGATACCGACTTGTCGGCGAGTGCTACACTGCCAATTTTTGCTCCGTTGTCAATCGCGAAGCTGCCTTTGCTGACCGAATCTGGATTCACGTTGTCGTCAATCGTAAAGTTCAGATACGCCATTGGATCCATTGATGCGCCTTCGTTATATGTTATCGTGCCGCGTGCAGGACGGTATACCTCATAGGAAGCTAGGTACATTTCTGCTCCCACGGAGTTAAAGCGATATCTTGTGCTGTAAGTATAGTCGCCGGCTGCCGGCATCGGCAAGCCATGTCCAACCTGAATTCCGTCTAAATAAAAATCATACTGTTTTGTATCATTATCCAATACGATTTTGATATTCAGATACTTATCATATACTCCTGTTTTTACCGATCTTGTGTTGTTGTTCAGGCTATTGATTTGAAATGTCCCTGAATTTGCACTGGTGACATTAAATAGTGTAAAAGAATTAGCGCTAGCGTCATTTGGCCGTAGGGTAACACTTCCAGTACTGCCCGTTGCAAACTTCATTTCCAGTTCAAATACACTAGTGCCATAAAATAGAGTCTGTTGTGCAACGATCGCTCCAGGAATAAATTTCACTGCTTTGATGGGGTTGCCATTATTATCTGTATCCTCTACTACCGAAGAAGCTGGCGTACCCGCTGCCCAAATTCTCACAAAATTAACTCCGCCCTGGGTATTCGACTGGGCAATTGCAGTACCCGCTTCAAAAGTACTAAACTCCGTATACGGATAGAAGTTGAAATTCCCCTCCGCTGGCTGTGTTGTAAATTCAGCTGAATATGCTGGAACAACACTACCAAATACGTCCTTGACGTTTTGAACGGAAATTGCGTAAGTGGTATCGAGCGTCAAAGGCGTTTCGAACAAAATGTGCAATTTGTTCGGAAATACAGTTGCATCATAGGATAAGGTGTAGTTTTCCGCCGATACAATTGCGCCGCCTTTTTCCGTTATCGTAATATTATCCGCTGTCAGCTCATTGACATCAACAAAATTCGAGAAAAGCAGTGTTAGATATTCATTTGACATTTTCGTAAATGTTGTGGTATTATACGTTTTCCCGGACAATTCTGTCTCAATGTCATAGGTGTTTATGAAAACGTCATCCAACGATAATGAACAGTATGTTCCATCAGGAGGAGTCGTTCCGTATTTTGCGGACGGACTAAAATCCAGTCTGCCCAAGACAAAATTGCTGGGTGTATCTGTCGGCTCCTGACCAGTTACATCAAAATAATTCCCCTCATCAATTTTTTGATTATCGCAGTATAATTTATAACTCTGCGTAGCGTGTTCATAACAGAAAATAAATGTGTACCATCTGTCCACGTCGGCGTGAAAGACCGGAGTTGTAAAACCGCCTTCCCCTCTGACGTATAAAATTCCATTTCTGAACTCCATTAGCTGTAATGCAGCGTACGCATCGGTTGAAGAGGCAAAACTGCCGTCAGATAAATTTGCAAATTTTACTGTCGCCGATTTTGCTCCGTAAATGTCATCAGCCCGCATTTTAAACGAAATCATATTTTTTTCACTGTTTTTTAAAGAATCAATATACCGCCTGGCGCTCGGGGCTTCTGCGTCCGCGGCAGACGATTTCATGCGGACATATTTATTCGCCGACTTTTCATCCTGCTCAACCAACGTCAAAGCCGGTATTGTATTTCCTGAAAAAGCCAGGTTACTTCCCGTTCCTACGAACGGTGCTGAACCGACCACATGCGAATTTTCCTCGAATGTAAGCTTGTAGGTAAAGTCCATTTGATTTGTCATCGCCATTGCCATCGGAGACAGGGAAACCAGTAAACTCAGTGCTAGGGTCAAGCCAATCATTTTTTTCATGAACAATTTCCTCCTTTTATAATGTGGTTGAAATTATTTCAGGCTAGTTGTCAATCCTGGCAGCAAATCCATCGGAAGCGGATTGGCAATATCCTTAACAAACAGGGTTTCGATATAGCAGTTTTCGTCCGGCACTTCAATCGTAAACGTTTTGGTCATCTTGGTGTTCGGGCCGACGGCAACCTTTTCTCCGCCCATGTAAATCTGTTCGTTGGTGTCCTTTCTGTAACAGCCAACCAGCATGTAGGCGGACTTTTCCGTTTCCTTTTGGTTGACGAAATCTGCCGCGACTGTAATGGTTCCAGCTTTAATGGTGCTTAGTTCTGCTTCGGCGGCCGTTCCATAGTTCTCATAGAAGCGGATTACAGACGGTCCCTCCGGCTCCTCGCCAGTACGGAAAATGTAGTTTTTACCAGAAACCACATTCTGTCCTGTGATGTCCGTTATCTTTTTTGAAAGAGAAACAGAATATTCCGAGCTGTATTGCAGCATTGTATCAGGAATGATAGTCAGCGACTTCAAATCATCGCCCATAACGACCGTGTAATCATCAATCCCATCCAATAAAACGTTGTCTTTCGAAACGGTTTCTGGGTCAACGGGATTGTTAAACGTAACCTGAATCTGGTCGACCTCCTGCTTCGTTTCTACCGACGCGCTTGTGGTTCCCACCTGATAGCAGACCAAATCGTCAATATAGGAACTAACTGCACCTTCCGCGGGACGGGAGAGCGTAAACCGGATGTCGGTTTCCCGGTATGAAAAATCGGTTTCATTGTTGATGGGCGTATCCTCAAATTTCGTCTCACCGTTAATGTATAAGCTCATTTGTCTGTTATCATAGTCAAGCTTGACCGTAACCGCCAGCCACTTGTCAAACGGATCCTCAAAAACCGTTTTTTCTGCCAGACTCGTCAGAGTATTGGAAGAAGGTACGAAATTCAGTATCGGAAGTATTACATTCCCCGATGTGTTCGAACGGAAAAATACGCCTGCCGTTGCGCCGCGGTCCACTTTTATCCGGAAGGAAACGATACTGGTTCCCTGCTGCGGCATGTATCGGCTGATGGTATCCAAACTCGTACCGAAGGTCTGGTCCACCGTTGTTTTGAATACTTTATTTCCCCGTTCAGTGACGACTTCATGAACAACCCCCTGTGCGGTTTCGCCGTTCCACATGCGGATACCGGTATCACCGTTATTCGCTACTGAACCAGTTTCAAAATCTATCAGCGCCTTCCGGACCACGTTCTCTGCATTCGCCATCGTTTTAAAAGTCAGTGTGCTGGTTAGCAGGTCCTCATCAAAAATCCCTTTCACGCCCGAAAAATGAATGGTATAAGCTGAATTAAATTTCAAAGGGGTATTAAAATAAATGTCTGCTTTCGCGGCCCCTGCTTCTTCCCCCCATTCCAGTTCCATATCTTGTTTTGCCACACCGGAAACGGTTATGCTTTCTTCCGTAACAGAATTCATATCGACCTGTCCGGAAAACAACACGGTTGCTTTTACGGGGTTCACGCCCTGGTCGCTTTCCAAGCTCGCCGTCAGTTCTCCCGCAGTTTCAAACGCCAAGGCTTCTGTTGCAAGAGATTCCTGATAGATATTTTTGATGTTTGAAAACCGGATGATATAACTTGTTCCCAGTTCCAACGCTGGTTCAAAATTGATATCTACCTTTGCTTTGTCTTTATCGTATTGAAAAGAAAGATTCCCAGGTTCTACTCCATCTACCGTAATGTTATCCGCATTGATAGATTCTTCCGGCACCGGCGCGGTAAACGCAACCGTTACTTTTCCGGGATTCTTATTCTTACTGCCGTTTTCCAATGAAGCGGTAAAGGCTTCCGGTTTCACCACCTTGATATCGTCAACGTCATATTCAGCCGGAACTCCCGGTACGGCTCCATACTTGGCTTCACTGTAAAAATCCAGCCGGAGGATTTTCAATTCTTTACTCTGAATCGTTTCATTTAAATCATGAAAATTTCCTGTTTCTAACAAGTCAGAACCACAGAACATGGAGTAATCCTTTGTCGCCTCATCATAAAAAATACTGAAGCTATACCATTTATCCTTCTCCATGGTCATTTTTTCATTGGTAAAATTAACTTCTGAAGCGCTGTTTCGGGTGTATAGTTTATAGTCGCTGATTTGCAGCATATATATACTTACCGGGCTATCGCTCGGGCCGCCTGCGCCGCTAAACCGCATGCGGACATCCTTCCGCCCTTTTTCATCAGGCGTACGCAGACGGAAGCTGATGATAGAACGTTTATCGGTATCAGACGGGAACCTTGCTCCATCAATGTAACGTATCACCATACCACTGCCGTTTTCCGGCGGCGAAACCCGGGCAAACTGGTTGTTCTCTTCTTTCAGGACAAGTGCGGCCGACGCGCCTGTCACAAGGTTCGCAGGAGCGCCAATGGAAGGTGCCGCATTGACATTATGGTCCTCAAACGTAATATCATAAATCGGCTTGTTTGCCGCAAATGCCGGAAGAACCCCCATTCCGGCCAATAGCATAACGCTGGTTATTAACGCACATAATTTTTTCATTTCTGCGCCTCCATCTCAAAGCCCGCTGCCAAATCCTTCAGCAAGGCCGTGTTATCTGCATTTTCTTCAATCTTGTCTTTTCCCACGATAATGATTCCACTGCTGATATATACCTTTGCGCCGAACAGCTCAAAAAACTCGGCAGTTACATAATTGGTGTCCCCCACCTTACGTATGGAATAAGGAAGCGTTTCTTCCCCGACACGGCAGCCCGAAGGACTTAAAATATAATTGACGCCGTTTTTATATACTCTTACGGAACCGTCGCTGTTTGCACTGACCACTGCGCCCATCCGTTCCGCCGTATACCGCAGCGGAAGCATCATCTGTCCGTTTTCCTGGAACGGAACGATGCTGTCATCATACGGGGAAATGGAAGAGGGAACCGAATAGAGAAACGTCTTGGCATTTCCCTCTTTAAATACGACGGATTTTCTAATTGCGTTGTAATTTGTGAATTGTTTTGCATTGGACGTGGTTCCGCCAGCCGTGTTGGCGCCGGCAAGCTTCTTTAGTTCCGCCCCCAGCACAGGCTCATCGGCCTGATAAATGACCAGGTTGTCAAGCCAGGTCCGTGTTTCTGTCCCGCTGACGCCCGAAACATTGATGCGAAGCTGATTCGACGCTTGGGAAAAATCAGCGGTTAAACCGAGCGGCATTTCCGCCACATATTCTTCACCGTCAAAATAGAGGGCGGTCGTCTTTTTGTCGTTGTCAAACAGAAACGAGATATTGTGCCACTGTTTCGGCAGAAAGCGCCCTACGCTGACATCGTTAAAGAAGAGCATCCCCTCCTCAATTTTAATGAGGTTTGCGTAAACTCCATCAGCTGACCGGAGGCTGACAGTGACGGAAGAATACTTATAGTCCACATAGAGATCCATCGCTATGTATGCTCTGCCCGTTACCGGACGGTATAGATAAGCCAGCGTGGTATTATCCGCTGTGGAGTTCTTGCCGCTGCCATAAAAACAAAGCGCTTTTTCTTCGCCCAGCGGTTCAATGGTCGCCGTGCTGGATGCCCCCTTGAGCACATCGCGGAATGATGTATTGGAGGTATCCGCCTTCGGTGCGGTGCCTGCCTCATATTCATTAAAATTCATTGGGGCAAACAAGCTCGCCGCACCCGCCGCGTTTACTGCAAGTCCGCTGCCGAACAGCATCAGCCCAGCCGCTAGAACCGCAACTATTTTTTTCATGCTCTTTCCCTCCTTTTATCCTTTTAGTGCGCCGACCATGACGCCTTTTACAAAATATTTTTGCAGGAATGGATAAATCAATAAAATTGGCACTGTTGCAATGACGATAATCGCATATTTAATCGTCTCGCCAAGCGGCTCTTTGTCGACGGTCTGCACCCCCGACGTCATATTATTCATGTCGTTATTAATCAGGATTTCCCGCAGGACCAACTGGAGCGGAAATTTATCGCTGTCTTTGAGATAAATCATTGCGTTGAACCAGGAATTCCAGTGCCCCACCGCATAGTACAGCGTAATGACCGCCACAATCGGACCGGAAACCGGCAGAATGATGCGGGTTAAAATCGTCAGATGCCCTGCCCCATCCAACCGCGCGGATTCCTCCAAGCTGTCCGGCAGACTCATAAAATATGTCCGCATCATAATTAAATTAAAAGTATTGATTGCACCCGGAATTATCAGCGCCCAGTAAGTATCCAGCATTCCAAGCCCCTTTACCGTCAGGTAAATCGGAACCAGCCCACCGGAAAAATACATGGTGATAATAATCATAATCATAACCGCATTTTTAAACAGCACATTTTTTCTCGAAAGAAAGTATGCGCCAATCGTGGTCAACACCAGGTTCACGCATACCCCGGACACCACAATGAACAGCGTATTTAAATAGCTGGGCAAAATGCGCGGGTGCTTAAAAGCCGCGACATAGGATTCCAAATTCGCGTTCAGAGGCCAGAAGAGCAGGCCCGAATGGGCCATCAGCTCATTCGGGCTGGACAACGAAGCCATCACGATATGGATAATCGGGTAAAAGCATGCGAACGTGATTATCAACAACAGTACTGTATTGATTGTGTCAAAAATAATATCTGACGTAGTTCTTTTTTTCAGCATATTCGTCCGCCTCCTTTACCATAAGCTTGTATCATTGACTTTTTTGCTGATTTGGTTTGCCGTAACCAGCAGGATTACATTAATTACAGAATTGAACAGCCCAACCGCTGTGGAAAAACTCCAGTTGAAATCCTGGAGACCCGCACGGTATACATAGCTCGAAATAATATCTGAGGTTTCCATATTCAGCGAATTTTGCAGCAGGATAATTTTTTCGTAACCCACGTTCATCATACTGCCAATTTGCAAAATCAGCATAATCACAATGGTCGGCATAATAGAGGGAAGCGTGATGTAGAATATCTGCGCAAACCGCCCCGCCCCGTCGATTCTTGCCGCCTCATACTGCTCCTGGTCGATTCCTGCTATGGCTGACATATAAATTATGGAACCCCAGCCGACTCCCTGCCAGATACCTGACACCGTGTATATCGGAACGAACCATTCCGGTTTAGTGAGCAGGCTGACCCTTTCTCCGCCGAAAAAGGCGATGATGTCGTTAATAAAGCCTGTGTCTTTTGTAAACTGCACAATCAAGCCGCATACCACAACCATTGAAACGAAGTGCGGCATATATGTAATGGTTTGAATCGACTTTTTCAGCGCGAGGCAGCGGACCTCGTTCATCATCAGAGCCAGAATGATTGAAGATGGAAACGCAAAAATTAAATTCGCAAAGCTGATGACCAGTGTGTTCCGAATCAACCGCCAAAAGAAGTAACTGCCGAAAAAGTTTTTAAAATGGGTCAGCCCCACCCATGGGCTTTTGGTAAAGCCCATGGCGGGTGAATAATTTTCAAACGCGATGATGATTCCGTACATCGGTTTATAACAGAAGATGATGTAAAAGGCAAGTACCGGAAGCACGAGCAGATAAAGCGACCAATTCAAGCGAAAGTCTTTTTTTACAATATTGAATCTGCTTTGTTTCATCAACGCCGCATTGACGCTTCTGTTTGCTGTCATCTCTCCAGATACCTCCCGTATGCGGCCTGGTTAACTTCAAGCAGCGTTTGCAGGCCTAGTGTCTCCAGCGTTTGGAGGTATGTATCATAATTCTCCATCGGCTCGACGCCCATAATGAATTTATAAACCATTTCGGATGTATAGGTGCTGATGTCCTTCTGCACCGACTGGAGCTTCATGCTCTCATCCACTGTCGGCGTAACGGGCGGAAGCGCATATTTTTCTTCTGTCGTCTGATTCCATTTTTCCATTGCGTCTACTTGGTCTGGCGTATTGGCTTCGATTGTGGACGACATAATTTCAAATGGCCCGCCTGCGGTGTTAAAATAGTACGGAACCATGTCGGAGAAGCTCTTTCCTTCCGGGTTATTGGTAATCAAATCCGTATATTTCGGCTTCCCGTCTACCATTGTATAGCTCTCGTTCTCAACTCCATAATTATACAGCAGCTTTCCCTTTTCTGTGTAACCATAATTCAAGAAACGGGCCGCAGCCTCAACATTTTTGCAGCTCGAGGTAATTGCGGAGCTCATTGCACTGTTTAAAACGGCTGATTTGAAGCCGAATTTTGGCATCTTCCCTTTCTCCAGAGAGGGATTCTTTATTGCCGCGAGCTGGAAATTCGGGTCCTTGTCCTTCATGGCATCCGACCATTTTTTCAGGCCGCTGGCAGAATTTGCAATGGTAAGACCCGTCCGGCCGTTCAGCACATTGCTGTCGAGCGTCGCGCTGTCAACAACCGCGAGGTTCTTGTCGAGCAGTCCCTCATCGTACCATTTTTTCATTTCGACGATAAAATCTTTGAACTGCGGTTCCGCAGGCCCATATTTTACTTTGCCGTCATCGTCGACATAAATATCCATTTTGGTACCGAACGCACCGATAATAACGCCCTTGGTAATGGATACTGTCTGGAAAGAAAGCGGTGCCGTCGCGCCTTTTTCATTTTTGAAGCGCGTCAGGACGTTATGCCATTCACTGATAGTTTCCGGCTCCTGAAGACCCAAATCGTCCAGCCAGTCCTTGCGGATAATCGGCCCGTGGTAAGCGCCTGATTTCGGGTCCTCCCGCACACTTGGAAACATGTAATAGTTTCCGCTGTCCGTTTTAACCATCTTGTCAATTTCCGGATTATCCTGCAAGTATTTCTTAAAATCCGGAGCGTAGTTGTCCAGCATGTCATTCAATACGATAATATTATTTTCTGAAATAGCCTTCTCTGGCCCGCCGCCAGGGAAACCCGGCCACCCGTGCTGTACAATGTCCGGCATGTCGCCAGATGCAATCATCAGATTAAACGCCTCCGCGGCCTGTCCGGCCGGCGGGCTTTGGTAATGAACCGTAACCCCAGTTTGTTTTTTCAGCTCCTGCAGGAAGGGCGTGTTGCCATCCTTGCCGCCTTCTGCAAGTGCGTAGAAGTCGGATGAAATCCAATAGGAAAGCTCCACGTCTCCTTTCAGCGGATAGCTGTCGCCCAAATCCACACTGGATTTTGTCGTATCGCTGCCTCCGCCCTGGCAGCCAGATAAAGCTACTGCTGCCGTCATAAATGCGGCCAACGCAAACGAAATTCGTTTTTTGTTCATTCTAATAACCTCACTTTCATAAAAATCGCATGTAGTTGTTTAAGTATAATCTCATTATATGGCATACATAGCCGATTCTCAATAGACAAAAACTCCAAACACGCGGCAATTTATTTCTTCAGCTCTATTATGGAACTGCTCAAAGAAAGCTGCTCTGAAGCCGTGCCGCGGGTAATTGTAAGGGTATCCCCGGCTGCGTTGATGGAAGCCTGCGGCGCAGGCTCGGCTGCACTATACGGACACAGTACGGTGATGATTACCGTTTCCACACTATTTTCTACATCAAAATCTATGTGTTGATATGTCTGAGCCGTTCCTTGAACTAGGCTGTTTTTTACCGACAGGCTTCCGGTAGACGGCGCAAGGAACTGAACCAAACATTTTGCACCAGTGTTGCCGCCTGTCAGTGTCACAGATGTTCCATCCGCCGACCGGACAGCCGCAGTGCTGTCTTCTAAAATAAGACGGGAAGTATATGTATGAGGTGCGGCATCCTTTTGCACGCGGTCAACCAGTACGGCATATGGCTGGCTTCCAGTCCGGTAAAAGACCTGCCGCCGGATTTTTTCCACCTTTCCGCTCCCATGCGCCCACTCATACGCCCTATGCAGGTCGACTCCATAATAAACAGAATTCTCATTTGAATAGTAGCTCTCTACATCAGAGCTATACGGTGTGGATTGAATGCCGCTGGCATCTGTGCCATCCGCATTTAGCTTGCTCTGCCCCTTTCCGTCAATCTGTATGATACTATGGAAGCGTGAGGCGACCTTTCCCGGCCCTAAATCGGTAATGAAGGTTTCTCCCAAAGCAGAAAATGTAATGCTGCCCGCATCGGCGTGGTTCCAAATGCTACTGCGTCGGCCGCCAGCGTTCACCGTCAAGAGCGCGTCTTTCTCTCCCCACCCTGTCTTTGCCGCGAGGCCTCCTGTGGAGAACCGCTTCACGGGCTCCCATGTTTCGTCTGGTGCTTTCGGCTGAAGTGAATTATCATAACATAACAGAACGAAAGGAAGTGCAGAACCCGTGCCGAGCCAGCTTCCCTGCCCATAGCTGCCATCCCCCTCCGAGCCTGACATTTTCAGCCATGCCCACAGCCCTTCAGCGCTTCTCGTTTTCATAATGATGTATAACAATCCGTCGCCGGGGGCAAATCCATCTGACTGATTGATTTTCGTCATCTGCCCGGAACCCGGTTTAGACAGGTAAAGAAGATATTCAATCAAATTTCGTGGGTCCGCGGTCTGTTTTTCAGGATCGTTCACAGCGGCATCCACGGCATCTTGAAAAATATCTTGACCTGTCCGCGCCTGACATGCCTGTGCAAAAGCCAGTACAAAATGCAGTCCATGCGAAATGTAGGACGCGCCTTCGCGCGCATAACCGGTAATATCCAGCGCATTTGTCAAATAGCCGGTACATCTCGTTTTCGCCAGTGCCAACCAATCATCATGACCGCCAACTGCCAATGCCGCTAATCCCAGCGAACCATGCGCTACCGCATTCCAGTTCCAGGCTTTTCGCGCAGGTGTATTCTCTCCCCAGGGACTAGAGGACGAATTTTCGAATAACCACGCGCCATATTCTTCAATCTCCGCACGCAGCAATTGCTCCTGCCGGATCGACAAAAACGGTTTGGCCCATTCATAGCCAATCGCGTATGCCATCAGAGTATCTCCTACGCAAAGTGCGTCATTCTGTTCAATTGCGGTTTCTACCGTTGAATTTTCTGCCGCATTGGTTAAAAACCAAATTCCTTTTTTGATATATGCCTCATCCTGTGAAATATATCCATTCAAAAGGGTCGAAAATGCATAAATTTGTAAAGCCCGGCCCGCAATATTGCTTGAAATGGAAAATGAAGTGAGTTTCATGGCATTGTCCGCCTGCTGTTTCAGCAAGTCATAAATATTTTTCATCTCTCCAAGCTGGACATCTGTCTGTAAAGTGCTGAGCTTGACACTATCAAAAAACGAATTGGACCAGCGGCTGCCAGTCTCTGCGTTTAACACACATGCAGACGAGACTGGACGCATTTCTTTCCAACTGTTCCATGCAAACACCTTGATTTCATAACTGCGGTAATCCTCAACCGGTATTGTAAAGGTGAATAGCTTTTCAGTCTCACCGCCCGCAATTACATTAGCTGCGTAAGGAACAATGGCGACCAGTCGTCCCTGATGGTACATTCCTGCCGTTAATTGATAGGTTCCTCCACTCTGACTGTACACGCTGGCCTTAGCAGTTATCCGTCCCGGCAGAATTCCTGTAAAATACAGGTTCTGTTCGGCCTCGGTCTGATACTCCTGATAAAAATCACATTTAAAAGAAGCTGTTTCTTCCGCCGCAGAGGTTTGAACCATTGTTCCCTGGACATATCCAAGTACCATTGCTGCAGCGATAAGCAAGCTTATGCAGTGCCTTTTTCCGGACTGAACTATTTTTATTCTCCGCATTGCTTCATCCCTTTCTACAGTGTTTTCCTTATTTAATATTATACTGATGTATGTGTCAAGCCTTCCTGCTTTGGACAAAAAATCCCCAAAGCCTGTGCCCATACACAGTTTCTATGCCCGATACAAGGGCTTTTATTAACAATTCTTCGTTTTACCATTGACAAATTGAAACCGATGTTGTATACTTTAATTAGATATTTAGAAATTAATCTAAATATCTAAGAAAGGAGTTGATTCCTTTGTACGATGTTTGGGGAGCCTTGTCAGACCCTACCAGAAGAAAAATTTTGGACCTGCTGCGAAGAGGCACCTTGACGGCTGGTGAAATTGCCGATCAGTTTGAAATGAGAAAACCGTCTATCAGCCACCATCTGAATGTTTTAAAGCAAGCAGAACTGGTGTTTTCTGAAAAAAAAGGCCAACAGGTGGAATACTCGATCAACACAACTGTATTTCAGGATTTGCTTCAATTCATTGCAAAACTTTCAAAACAGGGAGGGAACCAAAATGAAACTCTTTAAAAGCATGCTGCCGGTTGCATTTTTGAATTTGGCTGCTTTATTGTTTGCCTCTTTCTGGCAGCCTTCACAAGTGCCGATTCATTTCAATTATGCGGGCATAGCAGACAGTTGGGCGCCAAAATGGGCAGCGGTTCTGCTGGGATTGATTCCAGTCGTTTTGGCCGCAGGAATGCTCTTCTATCGCCATAGGACAAAAGACAACGAACGGTATAAGAAAAATCGGAAACAGGAAAACATTCTGCTCCCGCTTATTCTGTTTCTTTTCGTTCCGTTTACCTGGCTGCCGTTCAGCGAACCCGTCTGGCGTGATAATAGTTATATGATCCCTGGGCTTATATGCCTGTTTTTGGGAATATTTTTTACCGTGTTTGCCAATTACACCAGCACGCTGAAGCCAAACCGTTCTTTTGGTCTGCGTGTGCCGTGGACATTGAAAAGTGATACCGTATGGACCAAAACGCACAGGATGGCTGCTTACTGGGGAATTTTAGGCGGCCTGCTCTTTATTGCCGGCGGTATTCTCACGCTTCTGCTGCGTCAAATCGGTTTTGCAGTCGGTGGTTTCATTGTTGCCCTGGTCTGTATGCCGTTGATACCGACCATCTACTCCGCTGTAATCTACAGGAAAGAAAATAAATAGTTTTTAATATGTGTCCCCACAGAACTTTATTTGATTTGCTGGATTTTATAGTATAATAACCGCAAGTCCGGCCATCCTGGAGCATGGGTTGTATACAAGGCGGCTGCACTGCCGTCTTGAGAACATTAAACCATACGCGCGTTGCTTGTAAAATGGCATTGATATGGCTGTGGTATTGCATGGCATGAGAAATCCACAGCCCAATCCGCTATCCTAAATAGGTAAAAGTTTTCCTTGAAATCTTGTTATTACAACGATGGAAAAAAGGGGTAATGATATGAAAAAATATATTTCTGTCCTGTTGTTGGTCCTGATGACACTGGTTCCATTCAGCGGTTTTGCCGGGGACATTGACCCGGATTTTCAGGATGCTATCAACCATTGTCAGGCACTTGGCATTATTCAGAATTATGAAGATGGAACCTTCCGCCCTGATAACAAAGTGACACGCGCGGAATTTTCGACCATTCTCATTCGCCTGCTCTCTTTGGAACAGGCGGCGGAAGCGATCGACGAGCCCTCCAAATTCAACGACGTCGCTGACAACCATTGGGCCAAAAAACAAATTAACCTGCTCTATACGCTTGGATATATCAACGGCGTCGGCAACGGCCAGTTCGTGCCGGACGGCAATGTCACCTATGAACAGGCGGTGAAAACCCTTGTTGTTATACTGGGCTATGGCATTCTTGCCGATACCTCGTCGGAACCCTGGTATACGACTTACATCACCATCGGCGCCAAAATTGGTTTGTTGAAGAAAACACAATTTGAAATCAGCGAAACCCTGACACGCGCGCAGCTTGCACAGCTAATCAGCAATGCGTTGGATATCGAGTTGTTGATGGAAAAATAATATGCA
This sequence comes from uncultured Eubacteriales bacterium, assembly GCA_902478395.1. Classification (GTDB taxonomy): domain Bacteria; phylum Bacillota; class Clostridia; order UBA1381; family UBA9506; genus CABSKZ01. Next base: position 26,338 of record CABSKZ010000004.1, read on the forward strand.
AAGCTTACAAAAATTTGGCCGCGCATTCAGCAAGCATATCCGCTTGCGCCCAGCTCCGCAAACGCAAAATGTATTTTAGCTATCCGCCATACAGGATGGACAGCAACATGATGTGTTTTCGTCCAGCAACCAACTCAGT
>CABSKZ010000005.1 GCA_902478395.1 uncultured Eubacteriales bacterium
ATCAAGTTTATTATGGGCGTGGAGCCATTCAGCAACTATGATGCATTTTGCAGCCGGATACGGAATATGGGAATCGACGAAGTTCTTGCGGCACAACAAGCTGCGCTGGTGCGGTTCAATAACCGCTGAAATTATTTCTCCGACCTTAAAAAAATAAGTTTTAAAGGCCTTTTCAAATCATGGATTTGGTATCTGCAGCAGTATACGTTCGGAGATAAATTTATTTCGTTTCTGTGGTTAGCTGTTCAGTAAGTGACCAAATCAAAGAAACGCCGGGGCAGGAGGCTTCTTCTGACAACTCCCCATATTTGTGTGATTTTTGGTTTTTCGACAGTCTAAGGACCGCTTTATGCGGTCCTTTTTTCATATAGATACTATATTGCTCTTTCTGCAGCGCAGGCCAGCTACCTCGTAGTTTTTGTAGAAAAGGTGGCTGATAATTTTAAGGATTGCTGCCATTTTATATTGCATTATTTTCTTTTTCAATATATAATAATGCAATGATACTCTGGATTTTATTTAAAACGATGAAAAAAGTTGGAGGAAATCGTATGAAAAAAGTTCATTTGATTTGTAACGCCCATCTCGACCCGGTTTGGCAGTGGCAATGGGAGGAAGGTGCTGGAGAAGCACTATCGACCTTCCGCATTGCGGCAGATATTTGCGAACAAAATGAGAATTTCATTTTCTGTCACAATGAGGCGATGCTGTACGAATGGGTTGAAGAATACGATAGCAGTCTGTTCGAAAGAATCCAAAAGCTGGTCAAAGCCGGAAAGTGGCACATTATGGGCGGCTGGTACATCCAGCCAGACTGTCTGATGCCTTCTGGGGAATCCATCGTCCGGCAGATTATCACGGGAAAAACATTTTTTCAGAAAAAATTTGGAGTGTCTCCTACTACGGCTGTAAACTTTGATTCCTTCGGACACTCCCGCGGGCTGGTTCAGATTTTAACAAAATCGGGCTATGACAGTTATCTGGTCTGCCGTCCGCAGCAACTTGCACTTCCTGATAGCAATTTTGTCTGGGAGGGCTTCGATGGTTCAAAAATCGACGTGCTGCGGAACAAAGATGGGTATAACGCTGTTCCAGGGAAGGCAAAGGAAAAGCTGGAGGCATACCTAGCGAAGCCTGAAGAAGAACAGGATGGCGCCATTCTATGGGGAATTGGTAACCATGGCGGCGGCCCGTCAAGGGCAGAGCTCAAGAAAATCAATGCTTTTAAGGGGACTGTAGAAGGCTGGGAAATTGTCCACTCCACGCCGGAGAATTATTTCTCGCAGCGCAAGCAGTCGGAAAAAACGTTTCCGGTCTGGCGGGAGGACATTGTTCCGTTCGCGGTGGGCTGCTACACGTCTATGCACCGGCTGAAAGACCTACATAGAACGTTAGAAAACGAATATTACGCGGCGGAAAAAATTGCGTCGGCGGCCGCGATCCAATGCGGTGTGCCATATCCGAAAGAACGGTTCCAGGAAGCGTTGAAAGCAATGCTGTTTATGGAATTCCACGATATTCTGCCCGGGACAAGCGTACAGAAATCAGAGCAGGATTCTATCCGTACCCTTGGATATGCCCGTGAAATTGTGAGCCGGATTCGGGCAAAATCATTCTTTGCTTTAGCAGATAAGGCCAAAACGATTCCAAAGCACGATGGCTGGATTCCAATTTCGGTATACAACCCGCATCCCTATGTCCTGAACCACACCGTCGATTGCGAGGTGCAGCTGGATGGTATTGATGAAACCAATCAGTTCGTGGTCTTTACGGTATATGATGAGGAGGGGAACGAGCTTGCTTACCAGCTGGAAAAGACCGAGGCGAACATTCCCTGCGAGTGGCGGAAGCGCATCGTGTTTGACGCGGTGTTGAAGCCCTCCTCCGTATCGGTGTTTTATTGCAAAAGGAGCTATCTCCCAGAGGAACCGAAGCGGCCTCAGCTGGAGCAGGGAAGCGATTTTATATTTGATAACGGGAAAATTAAGGCTGTCATCAGCCATAAAACAGGCCTTTTATGCCGGTTTGAATCCGGCGGCCGTGTGATTCTTTCAAAAGACGCATTTCAGCCGGTGTTGCTGGAGGATATTCCCGACCCGTGGGGAATCAACCTAATCCGGTTCGACGGAGACGAAACACGGTTTTGTACTGACAAAATCCGTATCATTGAGGATGGGCCTATCCGGACTGTTGTGGAGGCTATTTTCTCAATACGGGATTCAAGGTTGGTGCTGCGCTATACATTCCCGAAAAATGGGACGGAAATTGACATTACTGCAAGGATTTACTGGATGGAAACGGACAAGATACTCAAGCTTGCGGTTCCGCTGGCGAACGCGGAACATTATATTGGCCAAACTTTGTATGGTTCGCGGGAACTGAAAAGGAACGGCGATGAAATGGTGAGCCAGAAATGGCTGGCGGCCGGAACGGATGAGGCGGCTCTGATCATTTTAAATAACTGTTTCCACGGTTCAGATTACCGCAACGGCGAACTGCGGCTTTCTTTGCTGCGTGCTCCGGCCTATACCGCCCACCCGCTTCCAAATAAAGATTACATTATCGTCAATGACCGGCATCTGCCGCGCATTGACCAAGGCGAGCACTTCTTCAGGTTCCGCATCAGTGGCGGACCTCTGGAGGACTGTCTGCTGCGTGTGGAGCGGGAGGCACAGGTGTTGAACGAGCAGCCGTTTGCAGCGATGTATTTCCCCAAAAATGAGAAAAATGAGACGGTTCCGTTCGTAGAACTGGACGCACCGACTGCCATCCTATCCTGCTTTAAAATGGCGGAGTCGGGTAATGGTTATGTCGCCCGGCTATTTGAGCCTGCGGGCGTGGAGCAGACTGTGAAACTGAAGATTTTAGGAATGCCAGACTATACCACCCGTATCATGCCATTTGAAATAAAAACAATAGAGATAAATTTTGAGAATAGAACATTCCGAGAAGTAGACCTATTAGAAAAATAAGAAGGTGAAACGGATGTATCAGGATATGGATAAAATTGCAAGAATTGCAGATGAGATTAAAAGCTATATTTATACCAGTATGGAGCAGATTGAGGATATTGAGTTCCGGTTGGGTGAGGTCGTAGACGTTGAGCTGGAAGGAAACCACCCGGAATATAAACCATATTTGAAAAACACTATGTGGGGTGAGAGAGGGGAGATATGTACCTTCCGCTTTCAGGTGACTGTTCCGGAGCAGCTTGATGGAAAGCCCGTAGTGGTACTTGTGGATTCTTATTTGTACGGCGGGGCGAATTTGCAAAATCCCCAATATCTTGTGTATATAAATGGCTCTATCAAGCAGGGACTGGATATTAACCACAGGGAAATTCTTCTGTCGGAGTGCGCCAAAGCGGGGACAACCTATGAGATTATATTGGAAGGTTGGCCCGGATGTCTGCACCGTAAATGTGTTTTGAGCGTTTCAGCAGGAACTATCCGTAGGGATATTGAGGAGCTCTACTTTAATTTAGAAGTAGGTTATGAAACGCTGATGGTAATGGATTCAAATGACAGCAGATATGCGGGGATGACCCGGGCGATGCTGGAGACGATAAATATTTTGGATTTGCGGAATCCTTACAGTTTTCTTTTTAATAAAAGCATTTCTGAGGCAAATGAATTTATCCGCGCAAACCTATATGAAAAATTCCCAAACGATGGTGTCTGTGTATGGGCAATCGGGCACACGCATATCGATGTAGCATGGCTCTGGCAGATCCGACATACCCGCATGAAAACAGCCCGCAGTTTTTCGACGGTTTTAGACTATATGGAGCAATATCCGCAGTATCTTTTTTCTTCCAGCCAGCCACAGCTTTTCAAGTTTCTAAAGGAGGATTATCCGGAGGTATATGAAAAGGTAAAGGCGCGTGTGAAAGAGGGGAGGTTCGAGGCAGAGGGCGGAATGTGGCTGGAGGCAGACTGTAATTTAATTTCAGGGGAATCCATGGTTCGTCAGCTTATGCATGGAAAGCAGTTCCTTTTGTCTGAGTTTGGCGTTGATTCCGTCGTTCTTTGGCTTCCAGACGTATTTGGGTACAGCGCTGCGATGCCGCAAATTCTAAAAAAAGCTGGCGTAGATTATTTTATCACCTCGAAAATCAGCTGGAACGATACGAACCGGATGCCTAACGATACATTCCTCTGGGAAGGAATAGACGGAACAGAAATCTTATCATACTTTCATACCGCGCCGGGTTTCGGTCAGGCGGAGGACATGTTTAAGGCAACTTACAACGCTGATATGCGCCCAGAGGTCGTTTTGCGTGCTTGGGAAAAATACCAGAACAAGGCTATCAATAATGTGGTGATGATGTCTTACGGCTGGGGGGACGGCGGTGGCGGGCCGACCAAGGAGCAGATTGAATATGCAAAACGACTGGAAAATGGTTTGGGCACAGTTCCAAAGGTACACCTTGGCGGGATGCGTGGCTTTATCCAGCGTGTGGAAGAAAATGTACAAAAAAACGCACGACTGCCTAAGTGGGTTGGAGAACTGTATCTGGAATTTCATCGAGGTACTTATACCTCAATGGCCAGAAATAAAAAATATAATAGAAATTGTGAGATGCTTCTGCGCAGCTTGGAATATCTCTATCTCATAAAAGATGAATTGCTGGAAACCGAGGATTATCCACAGGGGGCGCTTCATGATGCGTGGGAGACGGTTCTGCTTAATCAGTTCCACGATATTATACCTGGCTCGTCTATTAAGGAGGTCTATGACGATTCGAAGGCCCAGTATGATGCACTGATAGGGATACTATCTAAAAGGCTTGAGCAGGTTGTTTCCGAACTGTCAGGAAAAGTTAAGTTGGTAGAAGATGCGGTTATTGTATTCAACGACAGCGGAAAGCTGAGAGAGGATGTTCTTATTACGACACTGCCGGAAGGAGTGATGGCTGTTATAGACGATGATGGGCAATTTTATCCGGTTCAAAAACTGGCGGATGGTTCATCGATATTTTATGCCGCCGGGGTTCCCGCATTTGGGTACAAAACGTTCTATTTTAGTGATACTATTGAAGAACAAAGAACGGCGCCGCAAACGGAGCGCCTTGTTGATACACCCTTTTTTACCGTACGATTTGACGAGAATATGGAAATAACATCACTGTATGACAAGCAAAACAACCGTGAAGTGGTCACGGAGGGGGAACGGTTTAATAAACTTATCGCTTTTGAAGACAAGCCTCCATATTTTGATGCCTGGGAGCTCAGCCCGTATTACCGTGATAAACCGTATCCGGTCACTGGAGTTGTTTCTGCCAAAGTAACAGAAAATGGTCCTGTCTGTGTGGTAGTGGAGATTGTTCGTAACTATATGGATTCGTTGATTCGTCAGGAAATCTGGTTCTATCACAATATTGACCGGATCGACTTCAAAACACATATTGACTGGAGGGAAACACAGACTCATCTGCGTGCGCAGTTCCCGGCAGATATTCATAACGATAAAGCTGTGTTTGAAATCCAATATGGAAACTTGGAACGTCCTACCCATAGTAACACCAGTTGGGACGCGGCAAAATTTGAAGTATGTGCTCACAAATGGATAGATTTTTCAGAATACGGCTACGGGGTATCCCTGCTGAATGACTGTAAGTACGGCTTCCGTGTCAAAGATGGTATCGTGGAAATGGCGATGCTGAAGTCTGCTGTCTATCCGAATCCAGAGGCTGATAAAGAAGAACATGATTTTGTTTATTCTATTTATCCGCATAAGGGGACGTTTAAAGAAGCGCGTACGGTAGAATATGCATATAATCTCAATACTCCGCTGCTGTCCGCTGTTCGGGGACAACAGCAGGGAACGCTTTCGTCATCTTTAGAAACAGTCAGCGTAGACACAGATAATATTCAGATAGAAGTCATCAAAAAGGCAGAAAATGGCGATGGTAGTATCATCCGCCTGTATGAGTTCAAAAATAAGAGAGCAGAAGCGGTTTTGACCTTTTGTAATTCTATCAATGAGGCGGAAGAGTGCGATCTATTAGAAAATCATATTAAATCCTTGGAGGTCCAGGAAAACCAAGTGAAATTTACGGTAAAGCCTTATGAGATTAAGACTATCCGTATCAAAAAATAAAAGGGTTCAATTTTGAAAATTATGCTTGGCCTCAAAACAAAGGCGTCGAAGAGAAGCAGCGTTGCTTCTCTTCGATACTTTTCATTTTATAGTAATGGGAGAAGTTCCATATTGAAGAATATTCTATATTTTTTATTGACAAAAACCATAGTTTGTGCTATGATAATCAAGTCATAAATTGCAGATGCGTTGGAATTGACGGACGCGCTAGACTTTGCTTTTGACACCTCGGTGGAATTATTGTTGATTACGGATTTTCCGTTTTCATAGATGAGGATTAAGCGGCATGCTCCTCCTCGGGTAACCTCTCCCGTGTAAAATTTAAGAGGTAAAACTGAATATGCGGCTGTGGCGGAATTGGCAGACGCGCCAGATTTAGGTTCTGGTGTCTATGACGTGGGGGTTCAAGTCCCTTCAGCCGCACCAAGTCGGAACGGACTATGCTCCGTTCCGATTTTTCTTTAACTAAGAAAAATCAGTCACGCGCTCCGTCGTTCCTCCTCTTTCGTGAAAAGTCACGCTCCGTTCGCCTGCTCGTTTGTAAACGCACGCGCGACGGCTCACAATCGCTACCAACTTTTCACGATATTGCGCCTTCGGCGCAGCCAAAATCCCCTGCCGCTACTGCGTTTGCGGGCAAGTCCTGTAAGAACGCTCGCACCACGTCGCGGCGAGCCTTTTGGTTCGCCGTATTTTTTTATATTGCCGCTTCTTTACGCAAAAGCCACGTACGATCCGCCTGCCCGCCTGTAAACGCGTGCAACGATTCGCTATTGCTGCCAACATTTTGCGATACTGGGCGACTGTGTACCTCGAAAATGTTGGTATGTCTGTATTTTTTTGATAGGTTCTATAAACACTCACGTTATGTCGGAGCAAACGACATGTCGCTTGCTCCGGCTTTTTTTGAAAATCAGAGCGTACTTATTCTACTGCTCATCCTTTTCAGTGGCACCGCGCTTGCGCCAGGTTCGTATTTGAGGAAGAAACGAGTTTTGCAGAAATGCCTCTTTTGGACAAGCGTCCTTTGCCAGACGGGTTATTTTCGTGTCTATTTCGACCTAATGCCACATCGTAAAACGGTACAATTATTAATAGTTGTACCATTTTTCTTTGTTAAAATACGCCGATATGTATAGTATTCAGTTTCAGGCTCGTATTACACGTTTCATATTCTCAAAATCCAAATTTTTCATTTGTTAGATTCAAGAACAAATTCAGTCAAGGAATGCGGCTTTTTTCTTGGAATAGAGGGCTAAATGTTATGATAATACTATTAAAACTTCACAATAATTTAAAAGTCATAGCAGGAGAACGGCGAGTAGAAAGAGCAAAAGCGGCCTATGCTGAAAAAGAAAGAACCTCGAAATGAGCTGAAATGCTCTTAACCATAGAGCACATAATCATATTAGAAATCGTTATACATTCTGGGAGATAAAATCGCAAATCGGGATACCGCTGTTGGGAAATTTATGAAAATAGCCATGCAAAAGTTGAAATAATTTTAAGAAAACTTTCGTTGTGCGGCAGCGCCTCATTACAATCTTGCTACATTGCAAGGAAGTATTTTCCACGACAGCTATGCAAACACGAAATACAGCATTATCCATAAAAAACTAGCCCAAATATACATTTTTGTGCTATCACAGTAGAAATCGTAACACGTCGTAGAAATGGTATCTTGACTTTTGTTGGGGGAAACAGCTACAATTTTAGGTGTAAAGAGGGGGCATATCTGGCTGTTAGCCGCTTTAAGAACTATGCCCGGTCGTCATTATCAAGAGGAGGTATCATTATGAATTGGAAAAGAATCATTCCGGCAGCAGTTGCGGTCAGTCTTGTTGTCGGGAGTCTGGCAGGCTGTGGGAATAAGACAACACAGAGCGAGCAGGGAAACCATCTGACTTACTGGAAGCCGTTTTATGCACATTATACGCAGTTGGTTTCGAACTATGGGGAGACACCGTTCTACCAAGAGGTGCAAAAGAGAACAAATACCGAACTGGAATTTATCCATCCCGCGCCGGGACAAGAGGCGGAGGCATTTAACCTGCTGATGGTTTCCCGCGATTTGCCGGATATCATTGATTACAGCGACGGATTTAAAAAGGTATATAAGGGCGGAACAGAAGCAGCGGTGAAGGACGGCGTGATTTTGGATTTGACCGATATTATCAAGGAAAAAGCGCCGAATTATTCCAAAGTGCTGGCGAGCAACCCGGAATGGGAGAAAGCGGCAAAAACCGACTCCGGCAAGAATACGCTGTTTGCGAGCATCGCAAAGGATAAATCTATGCAGTTCTGGCAAGGCCTCCAAATTCGGATGGATTATCTGGAGAAAATCAACGAGGCGCGGCCGGAAACCATTGACGAATGGGAAACTGTGCTGACGAAATTCAAAACACAGCTGAACTTGGAATTTCCGTTAACCCTTCTGGATTTGGCCTCCGCTCAAAATGGGTTTGGAGCGGCATACGGCTGGCGGATGGACACCTTCCTAAAGAACGGCGCCGTCCACTATGCGGCGACGGAGCCATCTTACAAAGACTTTTTGGTGCTGATGAACAAATGGGTTAACAATGGACTTCTCGATCCGGACTTTTCCACGCACGACAAAAAGACATTCGATTCCAAGGTTGCCAGCGGAAAAGCGGGCGCTTATTTGCAGTCTGTTGGTGGCGGCATGGGGCCGTTCATCACCTCGACGAAGGAAAATAATCCGGAGGCGAAGCTTGGCGGCGTCAAATATCCGGTGCTCGTAAAAGGACAGGAGCCAGTGTTTGGCTTCTACGGAAACATGTGCGACAGCGAAATTGGTACGGCCATTACCACCGCCTGCAAGAATCTCGACGCCGCAGTCCGTCTGTTGGACTATCCCTATTCTGATGAAGGGGAAATGCTTTACAACTTCGGGACGGAAGGCGTTTCATATGAAATGGTAGATGGATACCCGAAATATACCGAGCTGGTAACCAACAACCCAGATGGATTGACCATGCAGCAGGCCTTAGTTATGTACAGCGTGTCTTCTTTGGGCGCGCCGCTTCACGATCCGCGTTATTTTGAACAGTTCCAGCAGACTCCGGAACAAAAGGAAGCGGTCAAAATCTGGGAACTTTCCGATACGTCCTGGTTTATGCCGCCGGTAACCCTGTCTGAGGAGGAAACGGCTAAGGTTGCGGCCAAGAAATCTGAAGTGGAGACCTACATCAAAGAGATGTCTGTCAAGTTTATTATGGGTGTGGAACCGCTTGAAAATTTTGAAACCTATCTGGAAACCGCCAAGAAGATGGGGGTAGATGAAATTGTTGCTGCATATCAGGCGGCTTATGAAAGATATCAGAATCGTTAACAGGCCCCGCGGTTTCGGAACGGCAGGCTACAGATTTTAAAAAGAGGTGTACAAAGCGTGAGTAAAATAACCGTAGAAACGAACCACAGGACCAAGGCTTCGAAGAATGTATTCATCTATGATTTGAAGAACAATCCTCTGCTGTGCCTGATGGTGCTGCCGCTGGTGGCATATTATGCAGTTTTCTGCTACGCTCCGATGTATGGGGCAATCATTGCATTTAAAAATTTCTCTCCGGGGCTGGGCATCTGGAACAGCCCCTGGACGACGAGCCATGGTTTTCAGCATTTTATCGACTTTTTCCAAGGACCGTATTTTGGGCGTGTCCTGAGCAACACGATTTCTCTGAGCTTGCTCGACATCGTTTTGGGCTTTCCGGCGCCCATCATATTTGCCCTGCTGATGAATGAAATCCGCAACATAGGCTTTAAGCGCTGTGTTCAGACGATAACCTACATCCCGCACTTCATTTCCATCATGGTCGTCTGCGGGTTGCTCCATACGTTCCTCGGACGGGACGGGCTGATTACGGACCTTGTCGTGGCACTCGGCGGGGAGCGGGCCAATCTGCTCGCGAACCCGAATTCCTTCCAGATGATTTTTGTCCTGTCCGGCATCTGGCAGTCCATTGGCTGGGGGAGCATCATCTACTTATCAGCGTTGACCAGCATTGATCCGGCGCTTTACGAAGCGGCGAAAATCGACGGTGCAGGCCGCATCCGCCAGACCATACACGTTACTCTGCCCGGAATCATCCCCACGATTGTAACGCTGTTTATTCTGCGCATGGGCAGCATTTTGAACGTCTCTTTCGAGAAGGTGCTGCTGCTCTACAACGACCTGACAATGGAGAAGGCGGACGTCATCTCGACGTTTATTTACCGGCGCGGCCTGGTGCAGAGCGATTACAGTTTCAGCACCGCCGTGGGCCTGTTCAACTCAGTCATCAACTTTGCCGTTCTCTTTCTGACGAATCTGCTCAGTAAGAAACTGACGGAAACCAGTTTGTGGTAGGAGGGAAGGGAAATGGAAATAAAAAAAACAACGGGAGAACGAATTTTTACTGTTTTTAACGTCATTTTTATGCTGTTCATGATTGTCATTACACTTTATCCGATGCTGTACGTCCTGTTTGCGTCCTTTTCCAACGCGAACCTGCTGATGGCGCACCAGGGCGTGCTGCTTGGGCCGCTTGGCTTCAGCACAAAGGCCTATGCCGAGGTGTTTAAAAACAGCATGGTGATTAGTTCCTTTAAAAATACAGTTATTTATGTGCTGGTCGGGACCGCGATTAATATGCTGGTTACGACCATGGGAGCGTATTCGCTGTCACGGAAACGGTTCCGGAGCAGAAAATATATCAATATCGGCATTGTGATCACCATGTTTTTCAGCGGCGGTCTGATTCCGACCTACTTAATTGTGCGGGATTTGGGATTGTACAACTCCATGTGGGCAATTGTGCTGCCGCTCGCAATCAACAGCTGGAACCTCATCGTCATGCGGACGACCTTCGCGGAGTTCCCGGAGGAATTGGAGGAGGCGGCAACCATAGACGGGGCGAATGATTTTTACATTCTGTTTAAAATCGTTATTCCGCTATGCAATGCGACGATAGCAGTTATCGCGCTGTTTTATGCGGTGGCGAACTGGAACTCCTGGTTCCAGGCGGCGATTTATCTGAGCAAGCGGGAGCTGTACCCATTGCAGCTTTACTTAAAGGAGATATTAATCAGCTCCAATACGGATGGAATGATGGGGGGAGCCAGCTCGGCTACGGACGCGGAGGCGATTTCCGAGACCATCAAGTATACGGTCATTGTGGTTTCTACCGTACCAATTCTGCTTGTGTACCCGTTCCTGCAAAAGTATTTTGTGAAAGGCGTCATGGTGGGCGCAATTAAGGGCTGATAGGAACACTTAGCGAAGCAGAGTGAAGCGGCAGGGGAGCTTTGCACGAATAGCTGTCCTCGTGGTGAAATGAAATATACGGAAACGCTGGAATTATATTTCATGGACGAGGGTGTATAGGTTGTTGTATAATAAACGAAAGAGCATTTCCAATACGTTTTCGGCGGGAATTTTAACGCGCAGATGAATTCTTTCCCGCACATCCCGGGCGCATCTGTGCTATGATGCTAATTGCGGTAGCATGAGAATACGCGGAAAGCTGGTTGAAACGTAGGGACGTTTAAGCAGGGAATATGCTCTTATGGGATGACTTATAAAAGAATAGATGAATAAGCAAACGAAACGGGGTATGGACTTCATACCCCTGTTTGGATTTTAATCCGATGAGAAAAACACAGTCTGGAAAGGATGAATGCGTTGAAAGCGTTAAAAGGTTGGATGAATTTTATGAAAAGTGTGCGGTTCAGTTGGATTCTGACCTATATGCTTTTTTTGATTCTCCCCCTGATAACGAGCAGCGTCATTTTTTTCCGTAATGAAAAACAGATTATCCGGCAAACCATTGAGGCAAACCATATTTTTCTGGAAACAGCGGTCAGCCAGAGCAATTTCTGGATCAAGGAGGCACAGACGCTTTCCATGCGTTTGCTAAAGGACACGGAAATCAGAGAGATGTTGACGGATCCGGCCGCCGCGAACAATTATTATAAGCGGTACACGGTGCGGCAGACGCTTTCTAACTACATCACGCCTGAAAACCAGATTGGCAGCATCACCATTTTTAACCCAGCGAACGGACTGGTGTTAACGAACGAAACCATTGCGGCAATTGAAACCTATTTCGACGCCCTCCGGCGCGAAGGCTACCGGGGGGATTATAACCAACTGAGCGAATGGTTTATGGGGGAACGGTACAACCAATGTGTTGCGGTTCCATTTAAAGATGGATACCAGCTATTTTACATCTATGCGGATATTACAGGGGTGGGGCCGGAATCGAGGGCATATGTCGCTGTTTCGATGAATGACAGCGCAGTACGGCAGAAACTTGCCAACATGATAGAACCGGCCGATGACGTTGCGTTTGCGGACGAGAACGGCACGGTGCTGTTTTCTGTCAATGGTAAGGTGCAGAAACTTAGTATTCCGCCGGAAACGAAGCTGTTAGAACAACCGGTGGAAACAGAAATCAACGGCGTAACCTACCTCACCTTTTTTATGGATACGAAGATGGGCGACTGGAAGGCAATTTATTTTGCGGAGAGCAATGGATTCTACCAGAATTCCAGAGTGTTTCGGATATCGATCACCGCTTCGATGGTTGTATGCCTGCTCGTTGGTATTTTAATTATTATCTACCAGGTGCGCAAAAATTACCGCCCAATCAGTGAGATTATCGACATTTTGGGCAAGCAGCCGAAGGGCAGCGGAAAAAATATTGAGTACACGGTTATCAAAGAAACCATCCAGTCTGCTTTGGACGACTTAAAAACGATGCGGTATGAGGTTGATAAACGGGAAAAACTGGTGCGGACCAATATTTTAACACGGCTTATTAAAAATGATACGGGGCGGGGCTACCGCTATCCGGCAAAAGAGGTGCTCGAGGCCAATGACCTTCTGTTTAGGCCTACAAAGTTTTGTATCGTCGTTTTCTGTGTGGAGAATGTGACGCACCTCTTTGAAGAGGAACAGATTTCGGAACAGGACAAGGTAGATTCCGTTTTGTTTATTTTAGAAAACGTGTTTAGTGAATTGTGCGAAAAAATCGGGACGGTCTACGCGGTGGAAATGGAACGGAGGCTGGTCTGCATCGTCAACGCCAAAAGCGCGAAAAACGAAGATTTTGCGAAACGGCTGTATGACATTGGGGAAGAAACCATGGACATTATTCTCCAGCACTTTGACTTCAAATATACAATGCTGATTGGCGGCACCTGCGACGGGCTTGAGGGAATCAATACCTCATACAAGCAAGCTATGACTGCGTTTGACTACCGTATTGTGCGGGGTACCGGCGGCATCATTTCCTATTCCGATATCAGCAGTATGGACAGTGAACAGATTTATGATTATCCCATCGGAGATGAGACCATGCTGCTGAACAGCATCATCGCCGGTAAGGAGGAACAGGCCACAGAGTTGGTAAAAGCCATATTGGAGCGGAATTTATATAAGCGGTCCAATTCCGCCCGGAATATTAAGCTGTTGATTGTCGATATTGCCGCGACACTCCACAAAATCGTTAAAACCATCAAGTTTGAGGACAAGGCAGAACGGGAGGCGCTGTGCAGAGAGATTGATGGGATTTACGACATGGATTTTGCAGAGGATATCGAAGCAAAAATAACGGCGGTGATTGCCAATATTTGCGGTATCATCCGTCAGCAAAGCAACGAGGATACCGACGGGCTTGTTAATAATATCATATTATATGTGCGGCAGAATTATGGCGATAAGGAACTGAGCGTGGAAACGCTTGCCAAACGCTTCTACATTTCCGCTAATTATTTATCCTATGTATTTAAGGCTGTCACAGGAGACGGGCTTTTGAATTATATCAACAGCGTACGGGTCGAAGAGGCGAAAAGGATTATGCTGGAGGATGTGGATATCAATATTGAAAGAGTAGCCGATATGGTAGGCTACATGAACCGTTCCACTTTCAGCCGTGTATTCGCAAAATATGTCGGGCTTTCACCGCAAAAATGGCGGGATGCAGAGCGAAAAAGGAATACGAAAGAAAAATGAACCGTGCGGCCTATGGCCGCACGGTTGCTTTATAGAGAAAGAATGATAGGGATAAAGCGTTTTTTGGTTGAAAAAAATGTGGATTTGCGGTACAATAAATGCATCCGCGTTTATCATGTATGGACGAGGTTATATTGAAGAACTTGCTAAGCCGAAAGGAAGAGTTTAAGCAATGAAAATTCTATCGATTGGGAACAGTTTCTCTCAAGACGCGCAGCGGTATTTACATGAGATTGCCGCTGCTAATGGGAAGAACTTAAAATGCGTAAATTTGTATATTGGGGGCTGTTCCTTAAAACAGCACTACTTTAATATGTTGGACGATGAAAAAGCATACGAGTTTGAGTTTAATGGCATGTCTACGGGTATAAAAGTTTCCATCAGGGAAGCGCTTAAAAGCGACGATTGGGATTGTATTACGCTTCAGCAGGCGAGCCATGAGAGCTTTGATTTTGAACTTTACATACCCTACATTGAAAAATTGGCGGAATATGTCAGGCTGTATTTGCCAAAAGCGAAAATACTGCTGCATCAAACATGGGCTTATTGTGATGATACGGAAAAGCTTTCCAGCACAGGATATGCACATACATCGGATATGTTTCACGATATAAAAGCCGCATATCATAAGGCGGCGGAGCGGATACACGCGGATGACATCATCAAGAGCGGTCAGGCAATGCTTAATGCGTATGAGAAAAATCCTGACATCATATACAGAGACGGTTTTCACGCGAGCTTAGGGTTTGGAAGATATTTGCTGGGACTTACCTGGTACAGAGCGCTGTATGGCGGTTACGAAAACATAAAGCATATGCAGTCTTTCGATGCGCCGGTTTCTGAATCAGAATTAAAGCTGGCGGAGGAGGTGTCAAGGGCCGCGATATAAGCGAAATTTTTTAATAGAATTAGCTATTCTTTAAAACGAGAATCTTAAACCGCCGCATGACGCAAACAGGTGGCTGCTGTCTTGGTCTGTTTGCGTCATGCGGCGGTTTGTTTATTGCTATTCCGCTGTTTTTTGCTTTTCGTGCTGGGAGAGGAGTGCGGTAATTTCATCCAGAAGTGCAGAGAGCTTTTTCAGATCCCGCTCACGCGGATTTAAATAATAAAAATTCATTGTACCCTTGCGGCGCACACCGAGGATGCCCGCATCCAGTAAAATTTTAAGGTGGTGTGACACCGCTGGACGGGACAGGCGCGTCCTACCCGTAATTTCTCCTACGCGCATTCCATCCCATCCGCCTTCCAGCAGGGCAATGATAATTGCCTGTCTTGTTTCATCCCCGATAGCACAAATTACCTTTTGACAGTCCTGAAACCGCAGCTTAAACTGCAAAAAATTATTTTTCATAATTATCCCGCCTTTCTTTACCAATTTGAACAGCGTCAGACTGTCAAAGCGGCTTTAGTACGTTTAAAGCCATGCAGAGCATGTCGACAGTCGCATCAATGCCAAGCAGCGCGCTGTTGACGCAGAGGTCGTAGGTATCCGGAGTGCCCCAGTCTCCGCCGGTGTAGTAGTGGTAGTAGGCTTTGCGGTACTTGTCCTGTTTGCGGACCAGCGCTGCCGCCGCTTTTTCAGTCAGCTGTTCCTGCTCCATTTTCCGCTTGACACGAAACTGAAACGGAGCGCAGACGAAAAGGCTCAGACGATGGATTTGCTGCTGCTCCAATACATAGCCGCCGCAGCGTCCGACAATCACGCAGTCCTCTTTCAGCGCTGCTTCTGTAATTATCTGGCTTTGGAGCTGAAACAGCGCGTCGCTGGCGGGCAGGCCGTGCCCGGTCTTCTGATTTTCCTCGTTCAGCCCCTCGTACAGCCACGGATTGGTCAGCCGTTCATCGGCTGGTTCCAGCTTGCTCATGCGGATACCGCCGCGCTCCGAGGCCATAGCGATTAAGTTGCGGTCGTAGAAGGCCATTCCCAGCCGGTTTGCCAGCTTCTGCGCGATTTCGTGCCCGCCGCTGCCAAACTGCCGTCCAATACAAATGATTCTGTGTGCCATCTGGTCATACCTCCTCTTTATTATCCGCCCGCCAAATTGGACGGAATTTAAACTTTGGTTTCGATTTTTTAGAACGCCGCCGTAAAAGAAGAATAACGAGGGCGATAAGGGCAAGCAGGCCCAGGCCGATAGTCAGCTCTAGAATCAGCTTGCCGCCGGTTGAAGCAATACAGAAGGTTCCTTCCGTTCCTTCCATGGAGAGCAGAAGGTAACTGCCATTACTTTGATATTTGACATCCTCCCACTGCCCATCCTGCTGCATGCGCCAGACCTTGATTTGCCTGCCGTCCCCAGGCTTCAGCAACCGGACAGGGACCTCGCTGTCCGCAGATAAATCCGTGCCGGTAATTTCCAGTTCCCAAACAACCGCATTTTCTCGGCTTTTGGCTGCCGCGGGTGGATTTGTCGCACCCTCTGTCACCTGTAGTACGGCGGCCTCCGTGAACCTACCCTCTGCCAGCGCGAGTGATTTACCACCGTCCGGTTCCGTTTCCGTGCTGGGAAGGACGGTAATCCATGGTTCGTAAACGGCGTCGAGTTCCGCACTGAAAATAACTCTCGAGAAATCGAATTCCGGCCAGTAGCCGTAAAAGCCATCCTTTTGTGGGATGTCGGGCAGCTTCCTGCCGGACAAATTGTCTCCAAATTTCACATCGACTGTCTCAAGGACGTTGCCGTCCGCCCGAAACGTGACTGAAAAGCTTAAAAAGCGGTCTGGCAGTCCTGACGTTTGACTCAGTGCCTCGTAAGAAATCGGTTCAGCCGTGCCGGAATAGCTGATACCGCCGATTCCGGCCCATCCGGTATCCAGAAAATAGTTGCTGCTGATACCGGTATTTTTTTTGCTCCGTTCTCCGGCAATCGCGCCGATACGTCCGGTTGCCTTTTCTATTTGAATAATCGAATAACAATTGTAAACCTTTTTTGCCTGCCCAGCAATGCCGCCTACAAAATTTCGGCCGGAAAGGGCGCATTTGGCATAGCTCCGGCGGATGGCGGCGTCAGAATATCCGGCGACGCCGCCTACATAGTCGCCGCTGGTGCTTTCCACACGTCCGTAACCGACACAGTTTTGTACCGTTCCTAAATCCATCCGGCCCACCAGGCCGCCGGCATTGTTCTTTTTCGCGGTAACCGGGCCATCATTGATACAATCCAGAAGGACAGTCTTGGTTTCATACCGGAAGTTCAGGGAGGTTTTTCCGGCGGAAGAAATATCATCCTCGGGGTCCAAATCGAACTCGATTGCCATTGCGCCGGCTACGCCGCCGACATTTAAATCAGCCTCGACCGTACCGGTATTGCTGCAGCCGCTCACCTTTCCGTCGCTCGTTGCGAAAATATCCTGCTCGGAGGTATCCTCCATCAGGGCGGACAGATCGAGGTCTTCTGTGGTGATGGCGTCTATCATCAGATGCATAATTACATTAAACTGGTCGCTGATCTGCCGGAGATCGCCCGTCAGCGTTTTTCCAGCAGATTTCAGCTCATCGTTTAAAGTACTCATTTCTCCGGATATTCCAGTGATGGAGGAAAACAGGTCCTCCGTGTCCAGATGGAAATCACTGTTTAGTGCGGGGAAAGTAATCGGCTCTCGATCCGCCAAGTCCCGGAGCAAATCACGGCCGCGGCCAAAGGCGGATGCAATGCCATCGACTGCGCTGCCAACAGAATCCACCGCGTTTTTGACGTCCTCAATCATGGTGCTGATTTCATCCGATACGGCCCGAAACTCAGAAAGTGCGCTGCCCGCATTTGTTGCAGCACGACGCAGAAGTGTGCCAGCATAGGACAAATCATCCAGGCTGTTGCCCATCCATTGCAGAGCGTTGCGCACCTTGAGCCAGTTAACAGAAATGTCGATCCCCTGAAGCGTCCGCAATGCGGAAGCGATATCTTTCACCGTGCCAGGAATGGTGTTTAAGGCGGTCTTTAAATCTTCAACGGCGGCGAGAATCGCATCCTTCTGTTCCCCAAAATTGTTCCAGTCAAGTGCTTTCAGCGCATCGCCAAGATTCTTTGCGGCGGCCTGTGCATCCTGATAGGCCCGCTCTAAATCGTCAATGCCGCTGATTAGCTGGCGCAGCGCTGTTTCCGCTTTTGCGGAATCGCTGATGACAACCGCGTCCCGTAAATCCTCCATGCCGTCCTGAATCCGGCTGAATGCCTTTTGCACCCACCGCATGGCGGTGCTCAGATTGCTCACAGAGGTGTGAAGGTAATCCATTCCAGCCGATGCGCTGTCAGAAACGGTGTCTAGTCCGTCCAGCGCGTCGCCGAGCTGTCCGATGGATTCGCTGAGCTTATCCGCGGCGGTTTCCATATCCTCCACTACGGGGACCATCCGGTCCATCGTATCGGTAATCAAAGCGCTCACGTCATTAATAGAATCCATGCTTTGATTCACAAAATCTGCGGTTTCACCAGCGAAATCCGACGTCTGGTCGAGCAGCTTTTTAGAACTGTCACGCGCGGACGCCGTATAGCCGGAAATCGAATTCATGCGGTTGGAGACCGTGTCCGCTGTGATATCGACGTCGTCCAGCGCCTGGTTGACCAGCGTATGAAGCCGGCTCAGTTCACCGTTCAACTGCTGGAGCTTATCTTCTGAATATTGTAAAATAATATAGGGTTCCATCTGGCCGACAATGCCGCCAACGTCCTTCCGGCCCAGAACCGTGCCTTCGTTCGTGCAGCCGCTTAAGTACCCTGCCTGTCTGCCAGCGATGCCGCCGATATTGTATCCCATGTGCTGATACCCGATACTGCCGGAATTGGTGCAGCTTTGTATGATGCCGCCGGAATATCCGGCGATACCGCCCGTATCAGTATGGCCGCTGAGCGGCACGGTGTTTTCTTCCAGTTCTTCCAGCTGTTTCAGGTGGTCAAGATTAATGTCTTCAATATTCAGGCTGGCCTCATCAGACGTGGTGTTGATGCTGCTTCTGTTCGAGGATTTCAGGATGATTCCGAGATTCTCTCCGGCGATGCCGCCCGTATATTTCTGCCCGGTCAGAACGCCCTGCGTTTCACAGCCGCCTATCCGGCCGGAGGCTTCGTTGACGCCGGCGATGCCGCCAATGACACTTTTCCCCTTTATTGTACCGATGAATGTGCAGTCTGCGATGGTTCCGCTGTTGCTTCCGGCGATACCGCCGAAGGTGTCCTTTCCTTCACCGGAGGCGATGGTGCCGTTTACGGTCAGATTCTTTATTGTTCCGCTTTCCTGAAGATAGCGGAACAATCCCTGTACCGGTTCATTCGCGGTTAGGCTGAGGCCGCTGATGGTGTGGCCGCCGCCGTCGAAGGTGCCGCCGAAAGTCGGAATAGCAACAAAACCGCTGTTGGTTACATCCAAATCATTTTGCAGAACAATGGTCTTCCCGTGTGACCAGGTATCCAGTGAACAGTTTTTGGCAAGGTTTTTTAAGTCTTCCACTGTAGAAATGGAGACAGTATCCTGCGCGGAAACCGGCGGAAGAAAACCGCATAGCAAAAACAGGCATAATATTACTGACGGAAAGGCCGCGCGCAGGCGCATACTTCTATTCTGTTTCATTGTTGGTATCCTCCTCTTTGCCGCTGTGTTCCGGCAATGGTTTCGGTTCGGCCGCCTCCACACCGCCTGCCTCTACTACGGCGTTGATGGAGCCGCGCACGATGCCGCGCAAATCCGCGTCTACCACGCCGGATATATAACCCCGTACATGACCGTTTACCCGAAGGCTTCCGGTATGGCTCTGTGCCATCTCCGGCTTTTTCAGGGTAAAGCCTGTTTTTTCGATGATGGAGTCTCCCAGCAGCAGGATTTGTGGAAGAACGAGCAGTACCAATATGATGGAAATGATCGTGCCGCGCCCCAAACAGACACCGATGGAGGCAATCGTCGGGTTGGAGGAAAGCTGCCCGATGAGGATGCCGGCGGACGCAAGCATCAGCCCGGAGGTCGCAATGGTTGGAAATGCTTCGTTCAGAGCGCGGATCATGGCATCCTTGATCGGCATCTCTTTTTTCAGCGCGGTATAGCGGCTGGTAATCACAATAGCGTAGTCAATATTTGCACCCATCTGAATAGAACTGACGACCAGGTAGCTCATGAAAAACAGGTTCGATTTCATCAGGTACGGGAAGGAGAAGTTAATCCAAATACTTCCCTGAATCACCAGAATCAGCAGAAGCGGCAGCCCTGCCGACTTAAACGTGAACAGCAGGACAATAATAACAAACACTGCTGACAGGATGCTGATAAGGATGTTGTCATTCCCGAACGAGGCGGACAGGTCGTATTCATTCGTCGAATTGCCGACAAGGAAAACCGGGCCGCTGTAAACACTTTCGGCAGTTGCGTGGATTTGTTTCAAAAATGCGAACGTTTCCGGCGATTCCTCCGGCAGATTCAAATACAACAGAAGCCGGCTGTAATTTTCACCCTGCAGCTGAAGCTGTGCGTCGTGCAGCTGGGTGTGCAAATCGTCCAGCTTGTTGTTGAGCGATTCATCCAGATTGACATAGCCGGCCTGCTTTTGGTCATAGAGAAACATGAACATATCAATCAGTGGGACACCATAGTTGTCAATGCCGCTGACGATTTGCCCATAAGTTTTTTCATTCGCTGCGTAAGCGGAATACAAAAGCCGTGCTACCTCAATGTCCAGATCTGTCAGTTCGGAAAACTGCCGTGGTGTCAGGGCATCCGTCAGCATATAGCCGTCCATTGCTTCAACGTTGGCGAGCCCCATAGTCGAGTCGATTTCCTCAAAGTCCTCCAGCGCGGAAAGAAGTTTTGCCTCCGCCTTGTAATCGCCGGTTGGCACCAAGAGAGCGAGCATGTTTGTGTCGCCGAACGTATCCTTAATTTTTTGGTTCGCAATCTGCTGTTCATTCTGCTTGGCCGTGTGCAGGGTGCTCTCCCCGTAGACATAGGGGCACTGGTTGGAAAAGATGAAAGCGCCTACCAGCAGGCAGGCAAAGACCGGCGGGATGATATAGCGGGTTTTGATAGCCAGTTTTCCGATAGCGGTAATCTGCGGGACG
This sequence comes from uncultured Eubacteriales bacterium, assembly GCA_902478395.1. GTDB lineage: Bacteria > Bacillota > Clostridia > UBA1381 > UBA9506 > CABSKZ01. The sequence continues at coordinate 21,160 of CABSKZ010000005.1, forward strand.
AAACTGCGGTGATGCGTTTTATCAATCCATTTGCTAAACAGCATCAGGAGCCCCGGCATCAGAGTGAATACACACAGGAGGCTGAAAAATATAGATTTAATCAGAACGATTCCCATATCGAACCCGATGCGGAACTGCATAAATGTCATAGCTCCGAGACCGGATATGGTGGTCAGGCAGCTTCCGGAGATTTCTGGGATTGCTTTGCTGAGCGCGGTGATAACAGCGGTGCGGGCATCGCTGTGGGTGCGCTCTTCCGTATAGCGGTGGCAGAGGATGATGGCATAGTCCAGCGCCAGAGCCAGCTGCAGCACAACTGCGATAGAATTGGAGACAAAGGAAATCTCTCCGAATAGAAAGTTGGTACCCATATTCAAAATGGCGGCCGTACAAAAGGTAATGAGCAGGACCGGGATTTCCATATATGTGTGGGAGGTGAATAGGAGCACCGCGATGATAATAAACACCGCCACGCCCATGACTACCTTCATTTCCGCCGCCAGCGTGTCGGAAAGGTCAGAACCGACCTCGCTGGATATGTATACGTCCCAGCCTGAGAGCGACGCCTTTACAGCCTCCATCGCGTCGAGTGTTACCTGGTCGGAAACTTCCCCGTCAAAGGTAATGTCAAACAATGCGGAAGCGGATTTAAAATGCTCCTCTGTATTGTCAAATGTGACTGATTTTACGCCGCTGAGATTTCCGAGCTGGTCTGCCAGCGCGCTTGCCTGCTCGTAGGAAATATTGTCCACCATGACACGTGCAGTGCCGAAGGTGGTGAATTCGTCATCCATAATCGTCAGCCCCTGACGTGTTTCTGTGTCGGCGGGCAGATAGGATGTTAGGTCATTATTTACATTGACCCAGTTTGTTGCGACGGCGCAGAAAATTGCTGCACCGATAAACGCCAGGAAAAAGCCCTTGCGTTTGTCGACAATAAAAATACAAAGCTTTTCAACAAAACTCTTCTTTTCTGTTGAAACCTCTTTCATGAGCAACATTCCTCCGTTTCAATGCGTTATCTATATCAATTTCCGGGCCATCTTGTGGTTTGGATGGCAGGGAAACGGAAGCCATAATGGTTCAATGGTCTAAACCATTATACCATAATCCTATGAGAAAGTCCACAGGAAAGAACTGTATTTACAATTTTTTAAATTTTCCAATAAGGCGGTTTTGAATCCGAAAATTTTATTGTTTTACAAAAACCACCCGGTTCGGGTGGTTTGAAAGAGTCTCCTGCCGTTAAGCAGAACATTAATGATAAAATGGAAGCGGGCGTACTGGGCGAAAGAAAAATCAAAGGAGGAACCGTCAATGAAATTTCACAAAATAGCTTGTTATGTACAATGAGGAGTTATCGTCTATATCATATTTACATCCGAAAATTGCAAACCGATGAGAGATGAAAAGGGAAAACTGCCAAAGGCTATTTGTGAAACACGCAAATAGATGAAAAAGTGTGGAAACGTGATTTGGTGGAGACGAATTCTATATAGTAGGAAAGAACGGCAGTAATTGATAAAATAGAAATCATATGCAGAACATTTCGTAAGTATGTGTTGCTTGAATGTTTCCGATGAGTTAGCCAAAAGAGCAAATAATTAGCCAACCGCATTAGCGGCAGTGTGAAACCGCCTGCGGTTGGCTGAATGATTTCGGTGGGCCTCTGGCCCTGCCGGAAATTGGCCTTGTTAGAACTGAATATGCCGCCAACTAATCGGCGGTATTGATTATTTATTTCAAATAATCGAGTGGATTACGGTTTTCTCCGTTTTCAATCAATTCAAAGTGCAGATGCGCTTCCTCCAGCTTCTCAAAGGCAGCGGAATCTCCTACAGCACCGATGCATGTACCGGCCTGCACTTCTTTTCCCGCCTGTGCCATTTCAAGGGATGCAAGATTTGCATAGACAGTGCTGTAGCTGTCCGAATGTTTGATAACCACTACGTTTCCCATTGAATTATCGTTGTAGGCCTTTTCAATTGTTCCTGCGGCAACGGCCTTTACTTCGCTGCCGAGCGGCGCCTTGATATCGATTCCCTTATGGACGCGCCAATCACCCATCGTTTTGGATTTCTTCAGCTTGTCAATTGAGAAATCGTTCAAAATTTCTCCTGTAAGCGGCATGGTGAGTGTGAAGGATGAAGAATCCCCGAAGGAGCCGGCGGCGACGGCGCTGTTATCCGGCACAGCCGGCTTTTTCTGAACAGATTCCGGCGCCGGAGTTTGCGGCGGTGCAGTTTTAGCAGGAGCCTGCGTAGGCGCGACGGTCGGCACCGGTTTCGGAAAAGCGTCGGCTATCAGGGAATCCAGTGGGACTGGAGTCGGCATTACAAGCGGTGGTGTGTCCTCCCACTTGGTAACGGAGCGGGTAACCTGTGTGACCACCGTAAGCACAACCAGACAGATGACTGCGGTACAAACGGCTGTGGCTATGTACAGCCGTTTAAAAGTGAAGCGTTTTTTCTCTTTTGGCGCTGTAGCCTCCCGAGCCGCT